>NZ_JBFRGE010000133.1:0-8958 GCF_052115185.1 Paenibacillus sp. 2TAB19
GCGTATATCCGAACAAAGAACTGGCATTCTTCGACAGCCGCGCGTGGGTGCTTCCGGAGGACGAAGTAACGAACTACTTTCTGTGGCGGCAGCAGGATGCGACCAAAAATAGTATCTCGATGGTAGCTCAGGCGCATTTCCCACAAACTGAGCTTCAAGGACTCGATGGTAAGCAGTTGCAGGACAAGCTTTTCACCGAGAAGGGCATTAACTGGAATGAGCTTCCGGTTTGGAAAAAGCGCGGTGTTTGCATCACAAAGCAACCGATACAGGTAGGCGAAGTTGTTCGCAACCGGTGGGAGGTAGACCACGAGACGCCTGTGTTCTCGCAAGACCGATCCTATATAAATCAATACGTTTATTCCAATCAAYAACTGGATAAGGGTGAATAAGGATGGAAATGCTCTTATTCGTAGGCTTGCAAGCTGCGGGGAAATCCACATTTTTTAAGGAAAAATGGTACGATACTCATATGAGGCTCAATATGGATATGCTTCGAACTCRCCATCGCGAAGCGATTCTGCTTGACGCCTTATTGCATGCGAAGCAACCTTTCGTCGTAGATAATACGAATCCAACGGTCGAAGAACGCCAAGGATATATCGAGAAAGCGCGAGCGCATCAATTTAGTATTGTATGTTATTATTTCGTCCCGGATTATGCGGAGTCGATAAGACGGAATGAAGGACGAATAGGCAAAGCCAGAATACCCGATATCGGGATCAAAAGCGTCATGAAAAAACTCCAGCCCCCGACGTGGGACGAAGGATTTGACGATATCTATGAAGTCACTTCAATTGATGGCTTATTTACGATTGAAGTGAAAGGAGGGAAGCCTCAGCTTCCCGATTCACTCTGATATTATAACGGCTATAACGATGTTATAACCTTATCGATGATTCCGTATTCAAGCGCTTCTTCAGCGGACATGAACGTATCGCGGTCCATATCCTTTTCGATTCGTTCTATCGGCTGGCCGGTCCGTTCGGCTGCGATCGCGTTGAGCCTAGAACGAATACCAACAATCCGCTTCGCGCTAATGGCAATATCGCTTGCTTGACCTTGAGCGCCGCCATGCGGCTGATGGATCATAATCTCGCTGTTAGGAAGCGCGAATCGCTTGCCCTTAGCGCCGGCTAGCAACAGAATTGCAGCGAATGATGCAGCCAGACCGGCACAGATCGTATGCACGGGCGGCTTCAAATATTGCATCGTGTCGAAGATAGCAAAGCCGGCCGTCGTCGATCCTCCTGGGCTGTTGATGTATAACGATATCTCTTTGTCAGGATCTTCGGCAGCCAAATACAGCATCTGCGCGATTATGCTATTCGCTACCCCATCATCAATAGCTGATCCCAATATAATAATCCGATCCTTCAGCAGCCTCGAATAAATATCGTACGACCTCTCGCCGCGCCCCGTTTGCTCCACAACATAAGGTACATAAGAACTCATTTTTCATAACCTCCATATGGCTGTATTTTCGATTTCGATACGTAAACGAATGGCATGCGGCCGAAGATACGGTTAACAAAAATTTTTATTTGGCGTATCCTTATGATGAGTTCAATCGTTTACCATATAGAAGACACTATGAATGTAGGCGAGTTACCTTTATATTTAGCATTGAGCGCCAAGGAGGCTGGCACATCATGTCCATCAAGCACGTATGTTCTACGATAAGTGAAACGATTCATACAAATGAAATTCCAACGGAACAGCTGCACGCGACCRTACGCCGATATTGCTTGTCGATTACGAAATCCGGACATGATGCGGAGGATTTGGCTCAAGATACATGGCTCAAGGCTCTGCCCATTCTCGGGACACAAGGGCACAGCAACCCGGAAGCGCTTCTTCTGCGAATAGCAAAGACGACGTGGATCGATCAGACTAGACGGAAGGATGTCACCCTAAAGTTGCTGAAAAATCAATCCATGAGCGCTAATGGGGCCATAGTTGACAATAGCGACAGTCTCTTCGAGCTCGAGCAGCTGTTCCAAGCCTTGCTGAAGCATATGCCGCCCCTGCAAAGAACGGTGTTCATACTGCGTGATGTGTTTGATTACTCGACAAGCGAGACCGCACAATGGCTTCGTACGACCGAAGGTGCGGTCAAAGCAGCCTTGCATCGTGCGCGCCACACGCTGACGCAAGTGAAGCGCGAGCTGCTAGAAGATAAAATGGGCGAGTCTGGGAACAGCGAAACCGCCACGGATAAGAATTTCATTCAAGCGCTGGCTAATGCCTATCAGATGAGCGATATTGTGATGCTGATCGAGCTCATGCAACAGGAGCAGCTTGTACCGGCAGTGGTATCGAGTATCATTGGCAATCGTTTGCCGCATGCTAGAGGTCGAAGTCAGACTGCACATGGAGTGTATAGCTATGGAAGCAGTAGAACAGGCCTATTTATGGCCGCTTAGTACGCAATTTACAGCGAATACCGATTGACAACATCTTACTTGTCATGTAAGATTTGAACTGTTGCTGTTCGGCAAACAATCGCATATCAATCGTATAACCTCACAGCTAATGAGCTGGAACAGGGTGAGGGTCTCTACTGGAAGCCTATACTTCCTAACTACGAATTTCGGTTAATCCCACGATTAAACCGTATTCGGAGTTAGGATTTTTTGTTTGCGTACAAAAGGATAAAGCAGCAGCTAGAAGGGAGCATCAACTACGCATGAAGTATTTATTATCTGTATTTTTAGGAGCCGCGAGCTACGGCATTTTATCCACCATCGTCGTCTATGCATACGGCCAAGGCTATGAGCTTGGCGAAGTAGTAGGCAGTCAATTGCTAATGGGGTTTATTCTTGCTTGCGGATTAGCGTTATTTACGAAATGGAGGGAGCGTCTTCAGTTCAAAGGCAGAAATGTTACTGAAACGAAGACGCTCGTAGCACAGCTTACTTGGAAGCAGCGTCTGCTGCTCATGGCAGCAGGCATGCCGACTGCCGTGACGGGGCTGCTGTATTACCAATCGCTGAAGCATATACCGGCTTCGCTTGCCATTATTCTGCTTTTCCAGTTCACGTGGATCAGCATCGTTGCTCAAGCCGTTCGCCAGCGCAGACGGCCAAGCCGTCCTATGATGTTGGGTCTAGGCGTATTGCTTATCGGTACTTTGCTGGCTGCCGGCATACTTGAACAGGGCATGTCCCAATTCAATATCATTGGCGTCATCTTGGGATTGCTGTCCGCAATCAGCTATTCGTTATTCATATGGTTTAGCGGCAAAGCCGTTCCTAGCGCGCACCCCGCGTATCGCAGCGCATGGATGCTGGCTGGCGCACTGACGCTTGTATTCGTCATTTTCCCGCCAGCTTTTCTGTTCGATGGAACGTTGTGGGGAGGCTTGCTCGTCATCGGACTCTTGCTAGGCTTGTTCGGCGCATTCATTCCCCCTGTGCTGTTCGCGGTGGGTGTTCCGAGAATCGGAGAAGGGATGGCCGGTATTCTAGGCGCATCCGAGCTGCCTGTTGCGGTTATGATGTCTGCCTTCGTACTGAACGAGTACGTTAGTGTGCTCCAATGGACGGGCGTTGCGACCGTCCTAATCGGAATAGCTTTGCCTGAACTGTTAAAGCGGAAGCGCGGCAAAGGGAACAAGCAGGCTTATCACATCGCTTAATGACATTAATTATAGCGAGTTCATTTGCAAATTCGAGATGAACTCGCTATAATGGGTTTACTTTACAGACTGAAGGAGTCGAACGACATGTCCAATTTACTTCTGTTCGCACAACTTCATCATCACAAGCTGCGTTAGCACACCTGATCGAATATCAGGGCGGGCTAACGCATTTCGCGTTGGCCTCCCTGCGGCATAGCAACGCGCAGGACCAAGAGGTCCTGCGCGTTTTTTTATGTTCTCAATTAAACGAAAGGGATGAATGCTATGCAAAATGTAAAAGGTACGTACGATTATTACGGAGCGGAGCAAATCACGAGACAACGTGTGCAGCGTACGCTTGAGAAATGGTTTGAGCGCTACGACTTTGATCCAATGGTGACACMGATGCTGAATGAACAGTCGCTGCTGGCATCTAAATATGCAGGCGGCGATGAGATATTAAAGGAAATGTATCAGTTAAGCGACCAAGGAGGCAGATCGCTTGGGCTTCGGTATGATCTTACGATTCCATTCGCCAAGGTGGCAGCCCTGAATCCAGGGCTAATGCTTCCCTTCAAACGATATGAAATCGGAAAAGTGTTCCGCGACGGACCAGTGAAACGCGGACGACTGCGGGAATTTTTGCAATGTGACGCCGACATGATCGGCACGAAGGGTGCAGAAGCAGAGGTCCAGCTCATGCAGCTTGCGGCGGACGTATTTGCCGATCTGAATATCGATATCGAGCTGCGATGGAATAACAGACGGTTTTTAAGTGAGCTATTAGCTACAGCCGGTGTGCGTGAAGCGGAGGCATCCTCCATCATGCTTACGCTTGATAAAGCAGCCAAGATCGGCGCTGCAGGCGTTCAGGAGGAGCTTGCGGAGAAAGGACTTGCACCTCCCGTGAGGCAAACGATAGGGAGCTGGATAGAACGAAGCGATCTATCCTTCGAGGAGTTAGTCCGCACGACTGGGCTGGAGAAGTCGGAGGGAGCAAATGAGGTGATCGCAGTGCAATCCTTGATAACTGCAATGGGATTAGACGAATTATGCCGGTTCGACCCTTTCTTATCACGGGGCTTATCCTTCTACACCGGGACCGTTTATGAAATATTCGATCGCACTGGTCAATACTCGTCAAGTCTCGGAGGAGGAGGACGGTATGACGCGATTATTGGCAAGCTCATTGGAAGAGATGACATCGATTATCCGGCAGTTGGCATATCGTTCGGCATGGAGCCCATTATGGCTATATTGACAGAGAGGGGGGCCATTGAAGTCAGTCCTCCAATCTTACTATTGCCTATTGGGGATACGCTGTCCTATGCGCTAGAAACGGCGACTGAGCTTCGGCAAGCCGGGCTTCGAGTCCGCGTCGACGGGAACGGGCGCAAGCTTCGCAAAGCATTAGCCTCGGCTTCGGCAAGCGGCATCCGTTACGTCCTGTTGCTTGGAGAAAACGAGAAGTCGGCCGGAACAGCAACGATGAAGGATCTCGATACGTCGACTGAAACACAGTTAACATTGGCAGAAGTGATTGCAACGATTGGTAAAGATTATTTATAAAAAATGCTTTCTCTTTCGCCATCCTATAAAATGGAAGTATACTATGGTTGTCGGGCCGACGAATCACTAGGAAAGGAGTTGATCTATTTTGTATCACAACCTTGAGGTGATTTCCGTCTAGTAATAGACGGAAATCATCCATAAACGGGAGGCCGAAAGGCCTCCCCCTATTTTTTGTAATAACGAAAGAACACCTAAAAAAATAAATCTACAAATTTGAGAAATTTTTCTTGTAAGGTGAAAGTGCTTTCATTATAATCAATAAGTGCACGACACAAAATATGGAGATGAAAGGAGTCGAACAACATGCTGGGTGGTATGATGGTGGTTGTATATTAACTGAATATCTCCTAGTGCCGGAATCGTTCCGGTATCGATCTATGCTGCAAGGAAGCAGCGTTAGTCGAGCAAGCGGCAGAAGACTGCCGCGCAATTGGCATGTAGTACCCCGTTGCTGTGGAGGAATACCATCCACGGTTTTTTTTGTTCTAAAAAAAAGAATTTCAAATACGCGAAAGGAGGCAGTAAAGCAATGAAAAATGCTACAGCAGTAAAAATGAACAGTAACGCAAATACGACAAAATTGAACATGTTCGAGGAGGACGTTTATCGTGAACTACAAAAATGGGAGAGATGTGCTTCCCCCTAGCTTATTGAAAGAGCTTCAGAAATACATTCAAGGTGATCTGATCTATATCCCTAAACCATCGAATCAACGCATTGGCTGGGGCGAAGCAAGCGGTACGAGGAAGCTGCTCGCAGAGCGCAATGCCGAGATTTATTCCTTCTATACAAACGGCTGGACGGTTTCCGACCTAGAGCGCAAATATCACCTATCCGGCGAAAGCATTCGCAAAATAATCGTAAAGGCTCGTTAATGAGCCGCTTGCGAATGGGGGTGCTAAATTGTCGGTTTTAGAGAAATTACCAACTGCCATACAATCGAAGCTGAAGCACGAACCGCTGTTCAGCGGTAAAACGGATTTGCTTACCGATGGACATTTCGGCGAACAGYGGCTGACGATTACAGAACAGGAATTAATGCTTTGGAACGAAGCAGGCAAGCAGCAGTTATCGATCTCACTTAGTGAAGTAACAGATGCACGCGCCGCAGGCGGCGTTGGCGGCGGTATGCTCATGATCGATACCAAGAAAGGGCCAGTCGTTGCCGCTCGGTATACGGCTGCCCTGACAACGGTGTTCAGCTTCGCCGCCAAGCTCATTGGCGCTTTAGCCAAAGGTGAGGAACGGCCCGTCATCTCGGAGAAGGAATTTCCGAGATATTGTCCGAAGTGCAATAATCCGCTCTCCGAGGGCACTCAAGTATGCCCTCTATGCAAAAGCAACAAAAAAGTGATACTGCGTATGCTCAGCTATGCGTTACCGTATAAACTTCAGATGGCAGCAGCCGGGTTCCTGCTCGTCATCACGACATTGGTAGAGCTTATCCCGCCTTACTTGACGAAAGTAATGATCGATGATGTTCTTCAGTCGAAAGACACAGGTTCTATGCTGTTAATGGTTGTCCTTGGGCTAGGTGTAACGGCATTGCTCATGACCATTATGCAGACGGTACGAGGGCTTATCGGCGTATGGGTAGGTTCCAAATTGATGGGCGATTTGCGCAAAGACGTATACAGTTCATTAATGCGGCTTTCGTTAGCGTTCTTCGATCGAAGACAGACCTCTCAGTTCATCGGACGGGTGAACAGCGATTCGGAGGCTATGCGGCAATTCATGACCGACGGCGTCATTTGGGTAAGCGGCGAGTCGCTGCGCGTTATCGCGATCTTCATTATTATGTTCGGCCTCGATTGGAAGCTTACTTTGTATGCCATGCTGCCGATGCCGTTCATGGTTCTGGTGTCTATGAAGCTATGGCCGAAGATAGGCCGGCGGTGGTATCAGCAATGGCGGGCGATATTCAGACTGAACGTCCTGGTAGGCGATTCGTTGCAAGGTGTTCGGGTCGTGAAAGCATTCGGTCAAGAAAAGACGGAAATGTCCCGTTATGAGGTCGCGAACCGCGAGGTTGTCCGCCACAACATTAGAATTGAAGGTCTATGGCAAGGCATGTTCCCGTTATTCTCGTTCATTGCCGGCATCGGCACACTGCTCATTTGGTATAACGGCGGGCAATCTGTTATCCATAATGAGCTTCAGCTCGGTACACTAATGGCTTTGATCGCTTACCTGACGATGCTGTTCGGCCCGCTTCAATGGGTTAGCCAAATGATCAACTGGGCCAGCAATGCGCTTGCCGCAGCCGATCGGGTATTCGAGATCATGGATACGCCGTCTGAGGTGCCGGATGTGAAGGATCCAGCCGTAATAGGAACGATTGAAGGCCATGTGCGCTTCGATAAAGTGACATACGGTTATGAGAAACATCATCCGGTCATTAAGGACATTAACCTTGATGTGGAAGCCGGCGAAATGATCGGGCTTGTCGGTCATTCCGGCGCAGGCAAATCCACGTTCATTAATATGATCTGCCGCTTCTACGATACGGATGAAGGATCCATTTCTATCGACGGCATCGATCTTCGCCGTATAAGCCAGAGCGACCTTCGCAGGCAGATTGGCGTCGTGCTGCAGGAAACCTTCTTATTMGATGGTACGATTGCCGAGAATATCGCGTATTCCAAGCCAAATGCGACACCGATTGAAATTATGCAAGCGGCTAAGATTGCCAATGCGCATGATTTCATCGTTCGATTGCCGGACGGCTACGATACGAGGGTCGGCGAGCGCGGACATCGCCTCTCCGGCGGAGAGAAGCAGCGTGTATCGATTGCGCGAGCGATTATACATGATCCTCGCATCCTTATCCTGGACGAAGCGACGGCCTCTGTGGACACCGAGACGGAGCGTCAAATCCAGGAAGCGATCACGAGACTCATTAAAGGCAGAACAACGTTTGCCATTGCCCATCGTCTTTCAACGCTTCGCAACGCGAACAGACTTGTCGTTCTGGAGCGAGGCAAGATCGTCGAGGTCGGCACCCATGAAGAGCTGCTCGACAAGAAGGGTGCCTATCATAAGCTCGTCGAAGCGCAGCAGGAGCTGTCGAAGATTAAGGGGGTTGAAGGCTGATGGACGACAAATACAGCATCAAAGTGTTCGACCCCGAACATATTTTGTTCAGCAGGGGAGGCGGCGGCGTCTTTCAAGGCATCGTAGAAGGGAAGCCGTATGAGGAGTTGGTCATTCACCGCTCCTTCCCATTCCTGTATACGACACGTTATATATCGGTAAGAGATGTGAAGGGCGACGAGCTGGGCATCATCGAAGATATAGAGAAACTCGATGACGAAAGCAAGAGGGAGCTTGAGCAGGAGCTGCGATATCGTTATTTTCTCCCAACCGTTACAAGAGTCGATAGCGTGAAGCAAAAATCCGATCTATGGATATGGGAGCTTCAGACGAATCTCGGGCCGACGAGCATGGCGATGCGCAACCTGCACGAGCATTTACAGTTCCCAGGCGGCAATCGAGTCATATTGACCGATATCAACGGCAAGCGTTGCGAGATAGCCGATTGGCAAGAGCTTGACACCCATAGCCGAAGCCAACTGACCGATGTGTTATAAACGAAAACGAGCGAGCTTACCGCAATTTGCGGGCAGCTCGCTCGTTTCATTTTGCCTGCGCACGACTGTTAGTGCGGAGTCACGACAGGAAGATGAATCGTCGTTCTCGGATATTTGTAATCGTTTCTATAGCAATTGGTGTCATTATCATAGGAAGATTGAGAGAGACTATAG
>NZ_JBFRGE010000134.1:0-8812 GCF_052115185.1 Paenibacillus sp. 2TAB19
CCCCAGCATTCAGCCCATCCCCCAGCATTCAGCCCATCAACGGTGTTGTCTATCGTTTCAACCGCTCTCACTAAATATTCGATAACGTCATGAACTTTAATGGTCATTTTTGCATATCGCTCCCCCATACATAATAAACGCATCGACGCTGCTTTCTTGCATCTTACAACAGATCCATCATCCATTCAAAGGGCAAAAAAAACAGCGGTCTCTCGCAATATGCGAAAAACCGCTGCTTAGAATGTAAAAGCTTAACCTTTACGAACGCAGCGTCAACACGACGTTCATATCGTCCAAATACAAAGTTGTAAGCCCTTCGTATCCGGAATCGCTGCCGATGATTACGAACAGCTCTCCTGCCGCATTCGCCTTCAGTGTTGCGGAATGTTTCATCGGCTTAGGCTGGAAGCCTTCTACCCCGTCATCCGGCTTCACCATATTACCGACGATCTTCATATCAGCGCCTTCTACCGACTGGTTGCCCTTATCTACGTTTACCTTATAATAGACATTTCCTTCTTCGCCTTCTTGCACGATCTTCGGCTCATGCGATACGAAGCCAGCCTTGATGCTGACCGCTTCGCCYGGTGCCCCGCCAACCCCCATCATGCCGCCGACTTGGTTCGTATATAGAGTAAACGATAACGAGGCATCATAAGTCACGTTCGGCTGTAAGCCCGTTATCTTCTTAGTCGCGTACATAAATAAATCGTCACTGCGATTCATGCCATTCAGCTTCAAGCCATAATTCATCCCATTGTCCTTAATCGGCAATAGTTCTCTTGCGTAGAGAAGCTCGTAGATATCCGGATCGTAATCAACTGGCAGATCAGCAAAGCCGCCTTGCCAGCCTTCATCACCGGCATTGAAATTGTAAGATTCCGAGATGGCGCCTGCTTCTTCGCCGTTTACCTTAATGGTTACCTTCTTCGTCTTAGCTTCCCATACCGTATCAGCACCTAATAGCCCTGCCACGCTCTTCGCGGGAACGAAAGCTTGTCCGCTTATAATTGCGACCTTTGCAGGCAGCTTAATGTTCTTCACGAATGTTCCGATGATGGAATCGTCTCCCGCTTTCAGCGAAACGGTTAATCCGCTTCTCTCAAGCCTGATGGACTTCTCGGCGGCATTCCACTCCAACTGCGCTTCAAGCCCGTCAGCCAGCGCGCGCACGGGTACCATTGCGACGCCTTTCTCGATGTAAGGCGCATTCGTAAGCTTGACCTGGCCGTTATTATTTGCTGCCGTAAGGCTGCCTATTTGGAATTGTACAGCTGGCGCTGCTTGCGCCGCCMCAAAAGCCGCTGTTGCCGGAAGCGTTGCGGTCAGCGCCGCAGCCGCTACTAGAGCAGCGATACCTTTTCGATTACGATGTTTCTTTAGGAATGACATGAGATGCACCTGCCTTATTAGATTCGTATGCGTTCTTCTTCTAAACGCACCTTCAGCCCATAATGTTGCCGCTCGAATAAATTCCAATAATCTCCTTAACCGCAAGAGGCAGCCCGCAAGATCCAATTGGATCTTGCCAAGCTGCCTCTTATCGTTAAGCTTCAAAAAACTTAGGCAAATACGCCTTATTTTGCTCCAGCATCTCCGTTAGCATCTCTTCCGCCGCGTTCGCGGAATCAACAAGCGGATGGCTGACCAATGCAAGCAGCGCCGTATCGCGGTTGCCAGTAACGGCCGCTTTGATCGCTAATGACTCGTACGTCTTCACCGCGTGAATAAGTCCTTTCACCGACTCGGGAACAATCTGGACCTGCTGCGGAATYGGTCCATCCTTCGTCACTTTGCAATTGACTTCGATGCAAGCATCATCCGGCAGGAAGTCAAGAATGCCGCCATTGCGAACGTTCAACGTCTGAATGTCTCCGATGTCGTTATAGAGCGAGTTCATTAGCTTAACGGCTGCCTCGGAGTAATAAGCCCCGCCGCGCTGTTCAAGCTGCTTCGGCTTCTCGGCAAGCTCTGGGTTTTTGTAAATTTCGAACAGCTCATCCTCCAGCCGCTTCACCGTCTCTGCTCGCGATTCACCTTTCGCGGCTGCCGCCTTCTGCTCAGTGAGCATCTCGCGATGCAAGTAGAAATATTTCAAGTAATAGGACGGAATCGCTCCAACCGACTTAATTAGACTCTCGTTCCACGCGAACTGCGGCACATTCGCCGCGGTGTATCCGCTGCGGCTGTCCAACAATTCTTCCAGCTTCGATTCGCCGTCAATCGTAATTCGGCTTACCCAATGAAGATGGTTAAGTCCGGCGAACTCGCAATAAATGCGGTCAATAGGGATGTTGTACAAGCCCGACAGCCACTTGTAAGCGGCGATCGGCGAGTTGCATAATCCAATCGACTTGATCGTCGAATGCTTATGAATCGCTTCGGTCACCATTCCCGCCGGATTCGTGAAGTTCAGCAGCCAAGCATCCGGACATAGCTCCTCCATATCCTTGCAAATATCGAGCAAGACGGGAATCGTGCGAAGCGCCTTCATCATGCCTCCGGCGCCTGTCGTTTCTTGCCCGATCATATCGTACTTGAGAGGAATAGACTCGTCCCATCCCCGTGCCTCAAGCAGCCCGATCCGCATCTGGGTCGATACGAAGTCAGCTCCGACCAGCGCGCTGCGACGATCAAGCGTCAATGACAGGTTGATCGGCAAGCCCGATTTCTCAATCATGCGCAGGGCAAGCTGTCCTACGATAGCCAGCTTATGCCTGCCCTCTAGAATATCGACAAGGACAATTTCCGTTACCGGAAATGTAGCGTAGTTCAATATAAAGCCTTCTATAAGTTCAGGGGTATAAGACGAACTGCCTCCTATAACTGCAACTTTCAATCGAGTGCCCATTCCGCGTTTCTCTCCTTTACCGCCAGATTGGCGTTCAAATGATCGTATACCGTAGATTCCACCTGCTGTCCGCTTTTCTCCATCGCCAGCAATATCGCTCCCGCAACCGGCTCCATCTCTAGAACGCGCAGCGTGCAATGGGGAGCAACCGCTTTCACTTGCTCCTCGATATAAGGCTTAATATACCTGCTGTCCCCGCGGGTAAGCACACTGCCGACCATCACTAGATCGAACGTATCATGGGTCATGTTCAGCCTGCGGATTACCGCGCTAGCCGAGATGCCTAACTCCGTGCCTTGCCTTTGCAATATTGCCCGTGCCGCTTCATCTCGGTCCGCTGCTTCGAACAGCAGCTTCGCCAGCATATGCGGCGCTCTCTTGTATTCATCAAGGTAATCATGAAACATCGCTTCTACCGAATCGAAACCAAGCATCTCAAGCGTCAGCTCCGTCAGTGCAGTTGGCTTCTCCCGTCCTTCCCAAGCACGTATTACGGCACGGAACGCTTCGACAGCCAAGTCTCCGCCGCCTCCGAAGTCACCGAACGAATACCCGAATCCTCCCACTTGTATCTCTTCGCCTAATGCATTGACGCCATAACAATTCGTACCGCTGCCGCAGATGACGACGACACCGTCCTGCTGCTTCGTGCCTGCTCTTAAGCCGATAACCGTATCGCATACGATTTGATGGTGTTCGAATCCCATTGCGGCAACCATTGGCCTCAATATTTGAAAGTCGGCTTCGCGGTCAGCTCCTGCCAGGCCGAACGTCGCGAACCGTATATCCTCGTGCTTTACATTCGCTTGCTCCATAGCCGCATGGATCGCTGCTCGAATGTTTCCGTCAGCAAGCTCTACGCTGATCTGATGATTGCCGCATCCGCTAACGCCGCGACCTATGACATGACCTGAACGGTCGGTTACGACCGCCAGCGTCTTGCTCCCTCCGCCATCGATTCCCAAGTAATATGCCAAATATGATCTCCCCTATGCGGTTACTAGGCTATTAGAGACCGGCCCTCCCCCCGTGCCGCGCCCCCATACAGGGAGCGCATGCTCGAGAAGCGATAGCCGGTCTCATCAACCTTATTGTCTCTCTTTCACGCTACTTGCTTAGTTTTGCAACGTTTTCTTGCCATCTCTCTGTTTTGTAAGCCAGAAGCTTGTCGTAACCTGCTTTCTGCGCATCATTCTCAGCTTTGTCAAGAATGGCGATAACCTCTTCATCCGAGCCTGCATTCATAACCGCTTTCGCCCTTGCTTGCTCATAGATGGAAAGAATGCTTTGTGCGATAATACCTTCCTCGGAATCGCCCGCTGGATCAAGATTTACATATTCAGTCGTATTGAATTGTGTTTTCCACGTGATCTCCGACTGCCAGTATGTCTCCCAGCTGCGCTTCTCGGCCGGCAAAGTCGATTCGAATTTGGATTTGGAATTGTCGACATATACCGTGTTGCCGTTCCATTGGAAGTTGACCGTTGAGTTCATCAGCTCGTCGCGGCCTTTCGTGTCGCTTGAGAATTTATCCGTGAAGAGCGGAGCTTCCTCAGCATCTACACCGTCCCAATACAAGCCTTCAGGTCCCCACATAATCGTACGTTGYCCTTCCGGACCTGTGAACCAATCAAGGAATGCGAAGATCGCTTCCGGATTTTTAGCGTTTTTCGTAATGACGCTGACGTTCCAGCCCAGCTGCTTGTAATCGCCAGGGAAAATTTTGTTTTTGTCCAAGCCTGCTTTATGAACCGGCCATACCATGATGTAGCCTGCTTCCGGATCTTGTGCGCTAAGCTGCGAGTTGCCGATAGCCCCGAATTCCGTAGGACTTGAAGCTACATACATCGCAACTTTGCCGCTAACGACCTTCGACTCGACTTGCTCCAGCTTCTGCGTGAATGAGTCTTGTGAAATCAGCTTCTCGCGGTACAGCTTGCTAGTGAATTGCAGCAGCTCGCGATACACGGGGTCAGCGAACAACGATACAAGCTTGTCGCCTTGCGGTACTGCCATCATGGTGTTGAACGTGAACGGACGGTTCTCCGCGAAAGCCGATACCATAACGTCCATGCCGGCAGCCGTCTGACCAAGCTCAAGCGGCACTACATCCGGGTACTTCTCCTTGACTTGCTTCAAGTACGCATACAAGTCGTCAACCGTTTCTAGACTTGGAGCGCCAAGCTCATTATAGATTTTTTTGTTAACGAGGTAACCCGAGTTGCCGTTCGGCTGCGTCGTATACCAGTTCGGGAACTGATACAGCTTGCCGTCCGGGGAACGAAGCATATCGAGCGTCGACTCGCCAGCCCATTTTTTCAAATTCGGATATTTATCCAAATAATCGTCGAACGGTACAAGCAGACCTTCTGCGCGAAGCTTCTCTACGTCTGCGCCGCGCTCCATCCACATTACGTCAGGGAGCTCCTTGGWGACGATCATCGTGCTTAGCTTGTTTTTCGCAGCACCGCCCGAGCTGATTGGCACGACGTTCACTTTTTTGTTCTCTTTGATCCATTTGGTCGCCAAATCTTCGCCCCAGACAGGCATCGTGTACCAGTCATAGTGGCCATAGAAGGAAAATTCCAGCGGCTCTTTGCCAAGCTCGTACACCTCGCTTACCTGCTCGGACCCTTCATTCCCGCCGTTGTTGCCCTTGTTAGCCGGCGGCTCATTATTGGCATTGTTAGAGCCCGAACATCCTGCAAGTGCGAGTGCCGTAACGACTGTGACTGACAATGTTGAAAGAAACGCTTTGTTCACCTTTTTCATGTTATTAAGCTCCCTTCCCCTCACTTATCTATGGTTAAGACTAATGCCTTATACCCTCGCCTATTCCTTAAGAGAACCAATTAACACGCCTTTGACAAAGTATTTCTGAACGAATGGATACACGCACAGGATGGGTACAGTAGCGACCATCATCGTTGCCATTGATAATGACTTGCTCGTTACGGTTCTCATTTTGTTCAATCTGCCTTGCGCCGCCGAGTCCATATTCTGCATTTGCTCGAGCATAATGTTCGAGTTCAGTATTTGGTTCAGCTTCGTTTGGATCGGCAGCAGGTCCGTATTGGTAATATAAATACTTGGCGTGAACCAATCATTCCAATGATAGACGGCAGTGAACAAGGCCAATGTAGCGATAACAGGACCCGACAGCGGCAATACGATCCGGAAAAAAATACCCCAGTTCGACGAGCCGTCAATTTGCGCCGACTCTTCAAGTCCTTGCGGAATGCCGTTGAAGAAGGTGCGGAATATGATCATATTCCATACGCTGATAATGCCAGGGATTACCATGACCTCGAAGGTGTCCATCAGATTCAAGCTTTGAATAAGCAAATAGCTAGGGATTAGGCCGCCGCCGAAGTACATCGTGATGACGCACATGATCATATAGAATTTGCGGCCGATCAATCCTCGCTTCGTCATGCCGTAAGCGAATATTGCCGTAGCTGCAATGGATAATACAGTACCTATAACAGTACGCTTGACAGATATGAAGAAGGCGTCGATAAGACGTTTATCCTTGAATACAACCTCATAGTTCTGCAGCGTGAACTCCCTTGGCCAGAACGTAATGCCGCCAAGCATCGTATCGGCACCCGAGTTGAATGAAATGACTGCTGCGTTCCAAAATGGATAGATGGCCGTAAAACCAAGTACAGCCAGAACGATATAGATCAATGAGACAAACATTTTATCTTCCATTGCCAGCTTCATGCCGTCACACGCCCCTTCCCTTTACCATAAGCTGTTGCCTGATTTGCGAGCCATATAGTTTGCTCCGGCCAAGAGTCCAATGCTTATCAGCGCTTTGAACAACCCGGCTGCCGTCGCATAGGAATATCTGGCATTAAGCACGCCTACACGATACACATAAGTGTCGATGACCTCGCTCACTTCACGCAGCCCCGGATTCGTTGCCAGCAGCAAAATGTCATCAAAACCGGCATTCAGCAGATTGCCGATAGCAAGGATGGAGAATACGACAATGACCGGCAAGATAGAAGGAATCGTAATCGTGAACATCTGTCTGATTCGGCTTGCGCCGTCAATGGATGCCGCTTCATAAAGATGAGGGTTAATGCCCGCAATAGCCGCCAAGTATACAATGGATGAAAACCCTATTTCCTTCCATACACCCGTCGTTACGAGAATCGACCAGAAGTACTTCGGTTCAGCGAGAAAGTTGATCGGCTCGTCGATAATATTCAATGCTTGAAGCAGCATGTTTACACTGCCGTTGTCTGTCGATAGCAGCGAGATGACGAAGCCCGACACGATGACCCACGAGAGGAAGTGGGGCAAATAACTGATCGTTTGTATGAGCCGCTTGAACACCCGGCCCCCGATCTCGTTCAACATGAGCGCTAGCAGGATCGGAGCAGGAAATCCGATTCCAAGCTTCAACAAGCTAATTACGAGCGTGTTGCGCATCACCGTCCAGAACTCTGGTGCGTTGAAGAACATTTCGAAATGTTTCATGCCAACCCACGGACTATTCATGAACCCTTTGAACAAGCTGTAATCCTGGAATGACATCAGCACCCCGTACATCGGAATGTAGCAGAACACAATGATGAAGATCAGCGCCGGCACGACCATGAGTTGAATATCCCACTGTCTGCCGATTCTTTGGAGCAGATTCGGCTTTCTGTACACTTCTTCCGCCGTCTTCACGCTCAATTGCGGCATAACATTCCCTCCCCTTCCTAGTTGCATGTAATACTCGAGTCAGTTTTCATAACATTTACGGTTAACTTGATATATTCCTATTGTAAAGCCAAGTTATAGCCTATTCCTCGCCTATACCTTTGAAAACTAACACTATCTTACTGCTCAAGAGCCATGAAATCGTCTGGACTGCTTAGGCGATGCGCCTATATGTTTTTTGAACAGTCTATTGAAATTCGATAACGTACGAAATCCGCACTCCAGGGCAACGTCCGTTATTTTCAATTGATTATTTTCGAGCATCGCGACAGCTCTCTCAAGTCGTATATGAATGAGGTACAACAGGGGCGGCATACCGACCGTCCGCTTGAAAATATCACTGAATCGCGAAGGGCTGAGATAGACGAGCGCAGCCAGCTCCTCCAGCGTCCACGGGTGGGCGAAGTTCTGTTCCATCTCGTGAATGACATAACGCATTTTATCGAGCTGGCGCTCGCTGATCTGACTTGCGGCGATAGCAGCTCCTTCGATTCTGAATTCCCGGTTGACGATCGCGAGAAACCGCAGCAGAAGTGCATATACCATCGTCGTGTAAGAACGCTGTCCACTTTCATGCTCTTCTTGCAGTTCTAATAAAAGCGCTCTCATTGTATGCATTCGCGGATGCTCGCGATCGAGCAAATTCGAGAAATTAACCCCCATTTCGCGGAATGGACTAAGCAGCTCCGGATCGAGGCGCAAGCTGCTGATGAGCCATGCCGGATCGAATGAGGTTACTTGCATAATGAGATCTTTCGTCTCATAAGCGCAATGCAAATCATTGGAGTTAATGAGCAAAATATCGCCTTCCTGAAACTCGAATTTCTGTCCGTTAATGATATAGTAGCCCGTGCCTGATTTAATGAAATTTATCTCTAGCACATCATGCCAATKGAGCTTCTGATAGTAGCTCGTCACGCCTATCGTATCTCCAATATAGAACGGATAATGCTTAGCCATTTTTACTTTTTCCCGCRGAATGTCTCCGCCTTTGAACTTCGTCATGAGCGTTGCTCCTTTACAATGTTTTCAGATAAGTAAGATAATTGTTAGGCTCATGATGTCACAAAAACTATCATTCGACAAGGGGAGTATTTACTAATATCCGAACATTCTCATCTTTCGCCTTTATACAACATGTTCTGCGCCGCATTAACACGGTTATTGGCCATAGCAACAAAAAGGCTAACCCGCCAAGTCTGTTAGGACCTGGCAGGTTAGCCTCTATCAGCAGCTCTATGC
>NZ_JBFRGE010000135.1:0-8808 GCF_052115185.1 Paenibacillus sp. 2TAB19
CCTGATGGGCTTTTTGAGGCAATGACCTCGTGCGTAACCCCATCGTACTGGAGGCGCTCCTTTTTGTTCAAACGCCAAATTATTCGTTTTACAGGAATTCTAACGGGAACGATAGTTGAACCAAACAAGGGAGCAGTTTGCCGCGGCAGCTGCTACCTGTTTTCATTAAGCTATCGGCCAGGATAGTTACAATAATGATAATGATGAATTGAGGCGCTTAGGCGATTTAGGATGGAATATTCGATACGTAAAGTTATCCAAACCATTACCAGTAGAAGCACTGGTGATCAAAGCTGTCTTTCCTTTTAAACATTTATAATCTCATTCTCCTTTTCCCGAAAAGATAAACTTCAACACTGCATTATTGAATTGAAAAGGACATATGTCCGCTTATCAGTTATTTGTTACAATACATTCATGAGGTAGAATACAGTAATCCTCGGCGAGCCAAGTAAGCCTTGAAAGCCGCCAAGGTGTCAAGATTTTTCACGTAATAGGAGGAAGAAGCGCAGATGAGCCATCATTACCGACCCTTGCATGCTCCCCAATTGCAGCCGCAGTTGCATATCCACTCGCACAACTTCCGGGAGTTTGCGCCGAGCCGTCGCCTGGCGTCGCATGTAGCTGCCTATTGGACGATGGATTTCCTGCCGGTACCGGAAAATCCGGGGCATCGAGTCATACCCGATGGCTGTGTCGATATTATAGTGGACCTGTTCGCTTCATCAAGCAGGCAGGCCGCTTATGTCGTAGGGCTAACGACACACGTCGAAGTTTTGCAATTTGCAAAAGCTCGCTCGGTATGGGGCATTCGGCTGTATTCGGAGTCGGCCCGCACGATCCTGAAGTCTCCAATATCGACATTAACGGCAAATCGTGTGTTTTTGGAGGATCTCTGGGGACAAGAGGCTCTCGATTGGGTCGAAAAGCTGCTGACTGCGCAATCGTTACCAGACAGGATCGAGGTCGTCGAGCAGCAATTGGGCCTAATACTGGCTGCGACCGAGGTGCCTGCTCCTACTTTGGTCTACCAGAGCATGCAGTATATATACGAGGTCAAAGGTAATCTTTCCGTAACGGATTTGGCGGATAAAGTGAACTTCAGCGAGAGGCATCTGCGAAGGGCCTTTGAACTCGAGCTTGGCCTCAGCCCGAAGGAGATGCTCGGCATCGTCCGCTTTCAAAGCGTGCTTGAGGAATTGTACAGCGGAGACTATTTCAGCTTGACGGATTTGGCGCTTCAACACGGGTACTACGATCAGTCGCACTTCGCTGGCATTTTTAAGCGATATTACGGAGTTCCACTCAAACGTCTGACCAAGCAGGAGTGAGGAAGTCCGTTTTTTACTATTTTGCAATGAGTGACAATTACTATAATGGGAGTGAAATTAAGCAAGGCGAGGGGAGCTGCAAAGCATGACTGTAAAGTTGAAACGAGTCGCGATTTACGTAGAAGAGATGAAGAGGGCGTTGGATTTTTATCGCGTGCTGGGGCTGGCTATTCCGGACGGCGTCGACGAAGCGCATCACGTAGACGTGGAGCAAGAAGGTATTGTGTTTGCATTCGATATGGTGGAATCGGTAAAGAATGTTTTTGAAGGCTGGGAAGATCCTATCGGCTACCGGACCGAGCTCGCCTTTCAGTTTTCCAGCAACGAAGAGCTGGACGACGTGTACCGTCAGTTGACGACGCTTGGGTATGACGGCTTCCTCGAGCCGCGAGATACACCGTGGGGAGAGCGATATGCGATCATAAAGGACCCCGATAACAATTTAATCAGTCTCGTCGCGTAGCGAAGAGAAGGAATGCGCCATTAAACAACAAGCAGATGGGAAGCACTGTCGTCAGTGTATCTTCGCCTGCTTGTTGCTTACAGAGGAATAAATGAATTTTATCTAATTGGATTGAACTCCCTCGGGTGCAATAATTCAACCGGAATAGGGAATAGGGAATAGGCCGCCGCGTCGCTGCTCTTTTTTCATTAAACTAACGAGGAACGATAACTCAATAAACCAAGAAGACAGCCGACCAACATGATCGGCTGTTTTTGTTTAAGTAACGTGAGATCAAAAATGTTTRGCAACTTCCTTTTTGAGTTTGGTGCAGCTGAATCGAAAAATTTACATCACCGAAGTGAATTACGGTGATGTCTTTCACATTTCGAATGTACTTGAGTGATAAATGATTCCTATGAAGTGGACCCTTAAACCGCATTGCGAACGAAGTTCAGAAGATCCTCTCCTAAGCAACGTTCTTCTGGAACTCACCCATGAGGAACACTCCCGTCAAGAAACTCACGGCTATAGATGTCGGAAATTCTGTCCAGCACACGCTGCACATGTTCTGTAAATTTCAAGTCAGCAACCCTATCTTTTAACAAAAACACGCCGGTCTCATTGCGGTGTTTGCCGAGGGCTCCCTCAAATAATAGGTTGGCGCCATGGGTAGGCGGTGAGGAAAAAAACTTCATAAACAGTTCAAACCATGCGGTCAGTCCGGAATCTTTTCCTTTTCTTAGCGTGTTGTTAATTCCCGGGTCAACGCTGCGGATCTTGATGCCTTCCTTGGCAAGTTGTGGTGCGACGGCTTGGGTCCACAACGAAAGAGCTAGCTTTGAAGTTGCATAAGGGCCATACATTTTGCGGAAGGTTTTGGGATGCTCTAAGTTTTCGATCGAAAACTCCTTCGTAAATCTAAGCACCTGCGATGAAGTGTTAATCACCGTTTTTAAGCTGCCGTTTTTCAACAGCTCCTTCAATTCCATCAGAATGATATAAGGAACGACCGTCAACAATTCATAATGCATTTCGCGGCCTTGTTTCGAATAGCGCAGCTCACTTAAGCCTCCTCCAGCGTTGTTGAACAAAATATCGATCCGCTGCTCCTTGCTTTTGATTTCTTTCAAAGAGCGTCTCAAGCTGCCATAATCGGTGAGATCCTTCACTTTATAGGATCGGAGCCATCCGTTCTTGAGGGCATTTTGAATGAGCATATCGTCCGCCGGAAAATCGGAACGGTTCAAAGTAATGACCTGCCAGTTCTCCGATAGAAGTTTCCGGGCTAATGCCAAGCCGATTCCCTGGCTCGCGCCTGTAATCAGTGCGATATGTTCTCGTTGGTTCGTATTCAATGGATGTCCCCCTCATATTTCAAAATACTCTCCACTTATTTGCGCACATCAGTCGGCGGTGGGCAGTAGAATCAGTTTGCCTTGGGCACGCCCACTCTGACTGATTTCGAGGGCTGTTCGCCAGTCGTCGAGTGAGAAAGTCTGGGCGACTGGGATCGTAAACTTGCCCTCTGCGGTTAATTGGGCGAAGTGGCCAACAACGTCATAACGCAGGGAAGGTTCTTCCCCGTAGCTGGCGCGAACGCCAAGTTCGGCGGCTCCGGCGAAATCGCTGACCGTTAGGACGCGCTGAGGATTCCCATTGACGATTTGAATCAGATCTTTTATTGCTCCACTAATCGGGGCGGTATCTAGGACGAGGTCAACCGGCTGCTCTGCCAGTTCTATCACTCGATCTACCATTCCATCACCGTACGAGGTCACCATCGCCCCCATAGCGCGGAGTTGGCCGGCATAGGTGGCACCAGCAGTTGCGACCACACGAGCACCGCGCATGAGGGCGATCTGGACGGCGGCGAAGCCTACGGTTGTGCCGGCTCCGTGCACGAGTACGGTCTGGCCCGATCTCACCCCGAGAGTATCAATCCCCCGGTAAGCGGTTTCGACCGCCATTGGCAGTGCTGCGGCCTGTACAAAGTCGAGTCCAGCCGGCATGCGGAACCAGTAGTACATAATCGCTCGGTCCGACGCACCGGCGCTCGATCCGCCTATGAAATCCGCGGCACCAAGAACGGAATCACCAATGGCGACACCGGTTACGCCTTCTCCAACTGCGTCTACAATCCCCGATACGTCCAGCCCAATACCGCGAGGCAACGGCAGTTGACTGGCAAAGTGTCCTCGGCACATTACCCAGTCAACCGGATTTAACCCACAGGCGCATACTCTCACGCGTATGCGTCCCGGGCCTGGTACTGGGATTGCCACCTCCTCCAAACGCAAGACATCGGCCGGTTCTCCGTAGTCGCGGAAGCGGACCGTTCGCATGGTAACAGGGTTAGATGCTGGATTCTTCACATCTTTGCTCGATGTATCCCAATTGTTCATAGCGATGTTCCCTCCATTTTGCTCCGATGAATCGTTTTTTCAATAAATTCAAACGGTCTGTTCTTCCAAGAAAAAGGGGTTTCAGATCTGGGAGCCGCCTCCGTCGACAGTGAACTCAGCCCCGGTGGTATAGGTGGCGTCAAATGCTAGAAATGCTACGACTTTGGCGACCTCGACTGGATCGCCCAAACGCAACATCGGGATCTGCTGTGTCATCTGTGCCTTTGTCTGTTCGGCAGCTTCTTTCGGCATTGACTTCTCTAAGATACCTGTGTCAATGACGCCAGGACTGACTGCGTTTACGCGAATATTTCGAGGCAATAACTCGCGTGCCAGACTTCGAGTCATGGAGCGTAGCGCTGCTTTACTAGATGCATACGCACTGAGCATGGGGAGACCCACTACGTTCACGATCGAAGTAGTAAGTACTACCCCGCTTCCTATGCTCAGGAGTGGAGCGAGTTTTTGTACGGTGAAGTACGGCCCTTTGGCGTTGATTGTAAATATCTYGTCGTACGTTTCTTCGGTCGTTGACTCGAAAGGGACAAAGCCAGTGACACCTGCGTTAACGAACAGGGCATCTATCGTTCCAAATTCAACCTTCACTCGATCGGCCAACGCGGCGATATCCTTCAATGAGGCGGCATCACTCAAGAACGAGATTACGTTGTTGCCGAGTTGTTCACGAGCCGTGTCAAGCGTCGCCTGAGTACGTCCGGTAATCAGCACGTGTGCTCCATCATCCACTAGCAACTTCGCTGTCGCGAGGCCGATTCCACTGCTGCCTCCCGTGATCACGACTTTCTTGCAGGATAATTTGCCCTTACTTAGTTCCATTTGAATCGTCCTCCCATTGTATAATCCGCAATCGGATGATTAGGTACAGGAACGATTATACAATAGTTGCTTTACCAAGTATACTAATTTTATTAAAATAGTTAATTTAATTCATTTACTCTTTACTGTAAACAAAAAGACAGCAAATTTGTTATAATGCATTTGATACTTATCACAGGGAGGGGCATTTATTCGTGAGAAAAGCCGTGAGTGTGGAGACATATATTGAAAAAATAAAGCCCGTTATTAGAAGAACAAAATTCAGCCAACTCAAAGTCGACGATCTCGCAAAATATATGGATATCAGCAAAGTGACACTATATAAGTATTTTGCCTCMAAAGATGACATCATCGAACAGGTTGTAGATTATTACATTGATTACTCGAAGAAAGCTGACGCCACGGCTAATGATGATTCCTTCTCTTTATTGGAGCGGTTCCAAATCACGTTTTTACAATCTTTGATGTGTGCCGTGTATATTTCTGATTTGTTCTTGCAAGATCTGAAGGAATTTTATCCGCACCATTTTGAGAATCTGTCAGTTGCTCTACACAATCGGAATAAAAACTTACAAGCTTTTTTTGAATCCGGAATGGAGCAACAGATTTTCAACAGATTGAATGCCGTATTGTTTATGGTTCAAGATGACGCTGTGCTGCGGCGCTTTATCGAGCCATCATTTTCGATTCAGTATGATATCACCTTGAAACAAGCAATTATGGATTACTACCACATGAAGCAGTATCAAATGATAAAACCCGAATACCTGAAGATGATAGACTACTCCAATATGGAGGGGAAAATCGTTCATATTTTGCAAACCATCTCATAAGTGAGTCGCCTGCGCATGTCACGACGAAATCGACCTAAACATAAAGCTAAACGAAGGACACCCGGCTGGTGTCCTTCGCTTAGCACTATAGATGTTACGGAGAACCGTGTCATAAGTAACTTAATACAGCCATAAGTAAGTTTAAAAATTACGTTGCAAAAATTCGTGTTCATAAATCGCTTGAATTCTTTCCAAAACGTTCCTCGCCTGGTCTTTAAATTTTAATCCCGCAACCTGACCTTTCAGCAAATACACGCCAGTTTTATTCCGGTGTTCCCCGAGAGCCCCTTCATACAGCTTGTTGGCGCCGTGAGTAGGCGGTGAGAAAAATAGCTTCATTAATACTTCAACCAAAAGGGGCAGTCCGGATTGTTTCCCTTTTCTTAACGTATTGTTGCTACCTGGGTCAACGCTGCGAATCTTGATGTCGTCCTTGGCAAGCTGCGTCGCGATGGCCTGAGTCCACAGCGAAAGAGCTAGCTTTGAGGTGGCGTAAGGACCAAGCAGCTTGCGGAAGGTTTTGGGACGTTCCAGGATATCGATAGTAAACTCTTTTGTAAATTTTAGCGCTGAAGATGAGGTGTTGATCACCGTTTTTAAGCGTCCAATTTTCAGGAGTTCCTTCAACTCCATCAGAATAATATATGGAACGATCGTCAACAGCTCATAATGCTTCTCGCGTCCTTGTTTCGAATAGCTCAGCTTGGAAAAAGACCCTCCGGCGTTATTGAACAAAATATCGATCCGCTGCTCCTTGCTTTTGATCTCTTCTAAAGTACGTCTCAAGCTGGCATAATCGGCAAGATCATCTGTTTTATAAATTCGAAGCGATCCACTCTTGGCCGCATGTTGGATGCTCATATCGTCTGCGGGAAAGTCGGAACGGTTCAAAGCAACTACCTGCCAGTCCTCCGACAGCAATTTCCGGGTTAATTCCAACCCGATCCCGGCGCTTGCGCCTGTAATCAATGCGATATGTTCACTTGGGTTCTTGTTCATTGTGCATCTCCTCCTGAAAGCGGGATATTTCCCCTGATAGCTCACATTCTATAACTTGAAGTCGACTCCAAGTCAAGGCGCGAAAACAAAGTATTTCCTAAGGATAAGAGACTTGACTTGGAGTCAGCTCCAAGATGTATAATGCACAAAAATCAATCTCCGGGAGGGAACAGGATGAAGGAAGAGAAATCCTATACGATAAAGCAAACCGCCGAGCAAACCGGAATTACTGAGGATACGATCCGTTATTACGAAAAGATCGCGCTGCTGCCTCGTGCAGAGCGGAAGGAAAACGGGCACCGCATCTACCGACAGGAGGACATCAATACGATCCGGCTGATAGCATGCCTGAAAAAAACGGGGATGCCGCTAGAGGAAATGCGGCCTTTTTTGGCAGTCTCCGCCGATACTGATCCCGCGGAATATCCCGAACTGGTGGAACTTTTAACGAGCCACCGGAAAAATATTGTCAGCCAAATCGCCTCGTTGCAGCAGGTCGTCGATTTTATCGACATGAAGTTGGAGGAGGGGAGATACCGACAGGACTGCTCGGATGTAAATCTAGACGGCTTATTAGAGAAAAGGATGGGAGAACCGAAACCAAAGTCCGTCTCACCTGTTGAGATGAGTTATTTTTCCGTGTCGGCCAAAGCGGGCAGATAAGCTCGCAATAAGCGGCTACTTCCTCGCATAAACTGCTGCAGTCCGTTGAGCTAACGGCAGCCTGTTGAGCTAAAGGGCAGCAGTTCATCTACAGAACCGTCTCAATTTCTTAGTAAGGCAAAGGCTGATCCTGGTGACTGTAATTGAATTTCGCTAATCACACATGCAAGCATGATCGATTCTTGCAAACGGCTCTGCCTAATGTCTCCTAAGTCAACAATTGTGGACCAGCCAATGTCTTTAAGAAGAGCACTGACCCGACTTTTGGAAGAATGATTGTTTCCCGACATAAACATTACGGGTGAACCTTCCTTGAAGTTTGGATGTATCATGATCTTGTCACTGATCGTATTCAGTGTTTTAACAACATGACTTTCCGGTAACAACTTTTGGACTGCTTCTCCTGCTGAGGTATCGTAGAGCAATAAACTTGGTCCATTGTCAAAATGTACGGCATTACTTACATCAATGACCGTTTTATTTTTCATATGGATAGGATCGATGGTTTCAAGTACATCTTTTAAACAGAGCCACGGAAGTGCCACAATCATGATTTCGCCAAACTGGGTAGCTTCCTCGAATGTTCCGATGTTCCCCGACTTCCCTACCTCTTGCTGCCAAGAATAATGTTTTGGATCGCGGGGATCCCGACTGCTGATTAATACATGATGCCCTGCCATAACGAATCCTTTGCCTAATATCTTGCCTACATTCCCCGCTCCAAGGATACCAATGTTCATTTTCATCATCTCCTCTATGGAATTGAGTATATTGACTTTACTTCTTGTGATCAATTAGGCACTTTTTCGTATCCAACCGTTTTGGTTATATTGTGTTGTATAATGTTGGTGAAAAGAGGTGAGAAAATGCCTGTCCAGCTAAATGATTGCCCAGTAGAAGTTGTATTTTCTATGTTAAGCGGGAGATGGAAAATCCCCATATATCGGTACTTATATAAAAATAACAAGCCAGTACGTTATGGGGAGTTACTGCGGCATCTTCCGTCGATTTCAAAAAAAATGCTTACAGAGCAACTGCGCGAGCTTGAGAGTGACGGAATAATCGAAAGGAAATCCTATCCGGAGCCCCAACCGAAAGTAGAATATAAGTTGACCTCGTTAGGAATATCTATGATTGTATTTCTTGACGAGATGAGCCAGTGGGGAGAAAAGCATATCCTTCCGGAAATAGGAGGAATTCAAATGAGGATGTCATACCCTGCGATCGCTCAACTATCGGGAGACGATAGTTGAACATAAAGGGTTCCACATATTATACATGACTAATATGTGGAACCC
>NZ_JBFRGE010000136.1:0-8704 GCF_052115185.1 Paenibacillus sp. 2TAB19
GACATAGAGATGATAACAAAGTCGAAGCAATATTCGACGCGACCATTCAGCTAATTAATGAGATCGGTTTCTCTGATACGTCGATATCAAGAATTGCCAAAAGAGCGAGTGTATCGGCAGCGACGATTTATATTTACCATGAGAACAAAGAGGATCTGCTCTACAAGACCTACTTGAAGATTAAAGGCAAGATGAGCGAGAAAATGTTTCAGGGAGTGGATCATACCCGAACAGTTTACGAACGATTTGAGGCTATCATCCGCAACTATGTTGATTTTATTCAATCCTTCAAAGAATATTTTTTGTTTCTGGAGCAAATAATGAATTCGCCTTTGCCCCAGAAATGGTGCCTAGAGGATACGGCAAGTYAGTTTCAACCGATCTTCGAGATGTTTGACGCCGGCATCCGACAGGAGATGTTGAAGAAGGAGGATATTAACATGTTAGTTGTTTACTCCATCTTGCCAATAGCCGAATTGTTGAAAGCACATTTGAAGAACGGGACCATATTGAATAGTAAACAATTAGATTCTGCCATCAAGATGAGTTGGGACGCTATTAAGGCATAGCAAAGTATTTTAAGCGATGCATAGCATCGCTGTTCTTTCCACCTTTAATAAATGAATATTCACTTATTTTTGGTGAAATATGATAAAAGAGAGGCAAAGAACAATGAAGTTTACCATCTTTGGAGCTAGCGGGGGTACGGGCTTACAGCTAATTGACCAAGCGATCAACAAGGGACATACCGTAAAAGCCTTTGTACGTGCCGCAGATCGAATCCCGTTTACCCTGGAGGGATTAACAGTTGTAGAAGGCAATGTATTTACTGAAGAGGATGTAGGATCGGCTGTTGAGGGGCAAGACGCGGTGTTTGTAGCTTTAGGAGCCACAGCAGGAAGACCTTCAGATCTATGCTTACGTGGGACTCGTTCAATTGTGAACGCGATGAGAAGGCATAAAGTAAAGAGACTGGTCGTTCTTACGGGCTTTGGCACCAGCAGAGAAAGCAGGAATCAGCTCGGAATTGGGATGAGAATGATTGTAAAACTGGTTTCTTTAATAACGTTCCGAGAGTTTTACGATAAGGAAAGGCAGGATGGTATTGTGCGGAAAAGTGGATTGGACTGGACTATCGTTCAGCCTTCAAGGCTCACCAATGAGCCGGGCAAAGGGCGATATAAGCACGGTGCTATTACTCCTTCCATGCTAGCTAAAATTTCTCGTGACGACGTGGCTAGATTCATGATCGATTCAGTTGAACATGCTCGTTATATCAAACAAACCTCGTTTATTCACGACTGACTGTAACAGCTTTGCATGTAGTAATGACCCAATTACATTTTAAAATATAAGCTTTCGGAGGAATAAATCATGAGACCAAACTGGACGCCTGACGATCTCCCAAACTTAAGAGGAAAAAACGCTATCGTGACGGGAGGCAATGGCGGGGTAGGCTATTATACGGCATTAGAGCTAGCGAAGCACGGTGCCAAAGTGATCATTGGAAGCCGTGATCATAGGCGCGGCGAAGAAGCAATCATAAAGATGAAACAAACGGCACCGAATATAGATGTAACAGTGGAGCCATTAAACTTGGCTGATCTGAAGTCAGTTCGAAGCTTTGCCGACACGATCCACGGGAAAGTGAAAGGAATAGACGTCCTTATAAACAACGCTGGGGTAATGGCAGTTCCCACTCGTGAACTGACGGCAGATGGTTTTGAAATGCACTTCGGAACCAATCATCTTGGACACTTCGCGTTGACAGGTCTGTTATTGCCGTTAATTGAAAAGAACCACGGTCGAATCGTTACAGTTAGCGCACAGTCAGCTCAAATGGGTGATATAGATTTTTCTGATTTAAAAATGGACAAGAAATACAGACCAATGGCAGGATACAATCGCTCGAAACTTTCAAACATACTGTTTGCCCGAGAATTAAATCGACGTGCGAAGAAGAAAGGTATCATTTCTATAGCGGTACATCCCGGTACAAGTCCTACAGGCATCGGGAGAAATGCACCGAAGGGAACCAAAGCATTCGGACTGCTATTAATGAAAATATTCGGAACTCCTCCTGATCAATCGGCTTGGCCATCACTTATTGCGGCGACGGATTCGACAATCACCGGAGATATTTACGTAGGGCTAGGAATGAATCCTCTAAAGGCTAAGAAACCGAAGTTTGTAGATTTCCCCAAAAAGGCATTGGATGTGCGGCTTGCGGAAAAACTTTGGTTACTATCCGAGAAGTTAACCGGAGTACATTATGACTTGTAAAAAACTATCAAGGATGGCTCCTTTTTTTTCGCCTATAGAMCCGTTAAAATGAACCGTATCACATATGCCAGTTCATTACGCAAACGAGGAACGATATTTGAATGTACATAGCGGCAGCCGGTCATGTGATCATCCAGGATGAAGTTGAAAGGCACGAATCCCGAGACACATTCCAAAACACCCAAACACAACAAACAAGGAGCAAGATCCACGGAGATCTTGCTCCTTGTTCTACATTTAGGGAAAGAAAAAAGAATCCTTGGCTGCAACAAGAYCCARTGTGGGATAAATYTCATAAAAAACAACTTAGTWTTTCAARCGAGGAGAACAACTCWTAAACAAACCTATATAATGTGGCACATCGTATAAGAAGTCTTGATTTTTGTGTTTTTTTTAATTTGCAGTTCGGGATATAGTCCGTGGCGGTATTATGCCCAAATCAACACTCAAAGCGTTCAGATCAAGGGGAAGACAGAATAAAAGAACCCCTGGAGAGTATCCAAGAGTTTCTTCTGTTTTTTATTTGTAGTCCGCCAGTCCAAGGTAGTGCAGTGAGACGATGTTCTCGTAGCCCATTGCCGCCCGTAGATTCTGCTTATTGCTTTCAGTCAGTTTGGCGTACGCTACTTGCGCCTCGTGGAAGCTTTGAAGGCGGTTCTTACCATTCTCGATCCCCTCGTAGTACTTGTAGACGAAGAAGAACGGATTATCTTTCTTCAAGAGCTCCTTTCCAACCGCGACGTAGTCATTCCAGTCGTCGCCTGTCTCTCCTTCCGGAGTGGGAACCCGAAGCCACAGGTAGTTCATGGCGTCTCTGTTGTAGGTCGGAATGGTGTAGGCGATAGGGTTGATCATCTTCCCTTTTGCCATTCCATCGTGGATGATACTGTTCGCGTCCAGTCCCTTGGCGGAAGCCATACCCCAGAAAAATGCCGTGTAGTAGTTGGAGCTCAGGATTGTAACGCTATTGCGGTCAATGAAGTAATCCTTTCCACTCTTTTTCAGAGCGGCTCCCTCGGTGCCTCCGTCGCCGCCCACTACGAGATCCATTACCCCAGACTTGTTTTCCTTTGCCAAATTGGCGGCGAGATCCTTATAGTAGATGCGAAGGTTGGTATTATTGAAGAAACCGAATTCATTTTCTTCTTTCATTCGCTTCATGAGGAGGGCAATGTCGTCCTGAGCGATTCCGTCTTGGATCTCGTAAGGGGCCGTAAGAACGACGGACGGAACGGTTTTATCATCGATCTGTTTGCGGTATGCTTCGTAGTTTCCGATGTAATTGGAGATTTCCCCTTTCGTCAGCGGAAGGCGCGAGACGGGCCATTCGGGGATGATGCTGATTGGAAGGTTCTCCTGCACGATCCCATAGACGTTGACGTCCGTTAGGTGTTTGCTATCGTTCTTGAAAGTGGAAAAGAAAAGATCGGACACGTACTTTTCGACCTTGTTGTGCTCGACGCCGTTCCACTCGAAATTACCTTCCGTGAGTTTCATCTTATGAATGTATGAGAAGGAAGGAACGTCGCTTGCCAGACCGAAGATCTGGATTCCAGCGACCTTACCGCCGAGCTTCTTCTGCTCTGATTTCAGAGCGTCATACAATTGAGGTGCCGTCTTGAACTGCGCCGCGTCCAGCAGAACGTTATGAGTCTGCCTGAATTTGTTGGCGAATAGTTTGATCGAAGCCAAGTCTTGAGCAGCTACCTTCTGGCTGTTGTAGACGAAGTAGTAGCGGCTTTCTGGTGCTGCCGCGCCTGTTGTGATAATAACCTGCTTGCGGCTTTCATCCCACTTAACATCAGCTCCAAAGCCTTCTGCAACGAACCTTGCTGGTACGAAGGTTCTACCTTTGATTTTGGTAGCGGCGACGTCAAGCAGGACTGATTTTCCGCTGACTTCAGCTTTTGTGTCATTCAGGCGAAGAGTGACGACAAAGCCATCCTTATTACCTGTGATTGTCTGAGTGACATCCTGCCAACCTACCTCCGCGCCTAAACTCTCGAAAATGGCACGGAGCGGAACCATCACCCTTCCGTCTATTTTTTGAGGAGCAACGTCAAAGTAGATGGGGCGGCTGTCGATTGTCGCCGTAATTTCAGTGCTTCCCCCGCTGGCAACCGTTAGGCTGCCGAAGGGGAGTAGAGTAGCAATCAGAAGAATTAGAAATGCAGAAGTCCATTGAAACTTTTTCACGCTAGTATTGCCTCCTTAATCTTTGGTTGTTATGCCCATTTTTTCACAATGCTTTATTTCAGTCAATTGAAAATTAGCGAAACCTGTCGATCGAGGTTAAGCGCTAAAGGCCTTGAGATGATCCTGTGGATGAGTTCAGAAGTTCTCAAACAACTGTTTACACAGCATTGAGTTCAGAAAGTTGTTGATATAAGAGATTCAAAGTGAATGAAGAATATATCGTATTTGCTTACGGCGATCCAGATCAACTTGAAACAGGACTTTGTGAAGGAAATAAAACTCTAGCATCTGCACAAGAAGAACTTAAAGCATTGGGAGCAGGATATAAACCCACTAAGATTTCACTCGCTCAAAAGGATCCTTTGGAAATATCCTTCGATAACAAAGAAAAAGATGACCGATTCTAACATTGTTCATCTTGCTGGTCATATCATTAAGAAGGCGACGGCGGTGATAGCATCTGTTGCGACTTCCCTTTCTCGGTACCTATTCACCTTTGGGCGTTAAAATAACGAGGAACTATAGCTTCATAATCATCAGGACGAGGCTGYCGGCATAAATCGGCAGCCTCGTTGAGCTAACGGGCAGCATTCCTGTATTGAACAAATACGAGATTTAAACAACAAAAATACTCCTTGGTAAAATGTTATTGGATCCACGATGCTGGCCGGCTGACGGATTCCAATAACAAACCAAGGAGATTACAAGATGAATTCTACTCAAAATGAAAGAATTATTCAAATCACTCCATCAACTTTAATTATCGGAGTCGACATTGCTAAATTCAAACATGTGGCTCGAGCTCAAGACTACCGCGGAGTCGAGTTTGGGAAACCAATTACTTTTGAAAACAATAGACAAGGCTTCGAGTTGTTTGTGAACTGGTTCCGCATAATTTCGGAGGAACACAGCTTTCATGACGCTCTAGTAGGAATGGAACCAACTGGCCATTACTGGATAAACCTTGCTTATTTCCTGAAAGAAGAGCAGATAGCATATGGTGTTGTAAATCCATTGCACGTGAAGAAAAGCAAAGAGTTGGATGACAATTCACCTACCAAAAACGACATTAAAGATGCGAAAGTCATTGCACAGTTGGTCAAAGACGGGAGATACGCCGTACCGAGCTTTCCTCAAGGCATTTATGCTGAACTAAGGGAAGCAATGAAGATTCGCGAGATCCTAACGACCGACCTTTGCTTGGTCCAAGCACAAGTCCATAACTGGTTAGACCGATACTTTCCAGAGTTCCTGACGGTATTCAAGGATTGGGAATGCAAGTCTGCGATTCAAATGTTAAGCCTCTATCTAATGCCGCATGAGCTTGTTAATGTGTCGGATGAAGCCTTATTGCAGCATCTGCGAGCAGTTGCAAAGCGAGGTCTTGGTCTAGGTCGGATTAAGAACTTAAAGGAAGCAGCAAGCCGTTCAGTAGGCATAAGAGAAGGCACAGAATTAGCAAAAATGGAACTCAAGCTCCTGCTCACTCAGTATGAATGGCTTCATAGCCAACTCTTAGAGCTTGAAGCAAGGTTGGATGAGTTACTCATTCATACTCCTCACGTTCAGCAATTGATGGCCATAAAAGGGATTGGAAGAGACACCATTGCAGGATTCCTTGCTGAAGTACATTAGCCAGTACCGTCATCCTAAGCAAATTACAAAGCTCGCTGGATTGAGTTTAAAAACGAATTCGTCCGGTACTCATACAGGACAAACTAAGATAACGAAGAGAGGCAGGAAACGTCTTCGTGCCTTACTATTTAGAGTAATGATGCCGTTAGTGGCTAAGAATACAGCCTTCAAAGCCTTGCACGAGTATTACACAAAACGGCCGATAAATCCGTTGAAGAAAATGCAATCTCTCATCGCGTTATGTAACAAACTCATTCGGATCCTTTTTGGCATATTGAAGAAGGGACATGAGTTTAGCGAAAGGAAGATGTTCCAGGATATCCCTCGATTCAGAGAGTTACCACTAGCAGCTTAACGGAGTGTTTTTAAAGACGATGACCAAAACCATAGTAAAATAACAAGAAGCACGGATGAGTCGGAACGGCACTATCATACGGACGAAGATCCTGTCGGGCAGCATATCTGACCTCCACCTCATGGACAGGTTGAATGAAGGAATGTGGGAGCGTAGACTCTGTGAGATGTGGGAGGGTTGACCACCATGAGCTATGTGGAGACCCAATTGTGCAACCATACTTTACCGCAGTAGCCACTTTTTACAGTGAGGTGGTCTAGGTGGATGTCTTTTTGCGCAATTACCAGCCCCACAAATTTCTTCATCTACAACTTCGTTCCATTGAAAAGTTATCTTCGGAATAGAACGCTGGGTCAAAAGCTAAGAAAAAGTGAGCATTTAAGAGAAAAGTGATTCTCCATAGAGGGAGGATAGTTGAATAAAAGCTAGTCCACCCGTTTGCATAAGTTCCTGCAAACATTTTTGAGTTTATAGAGGGACTAAAGACTTCTCCCTAACAGCGTCMCAACTTGTGTAGCCATTACTTTAGGCGGATAAGGCATTCCATTTCTAATCCACCATTCAATTGTACCTACATAAGCGGTACCGGCATATTGCAGCATTACATCATCGATTAAATCTATATTTCTTCCGCTTTCTCTATCTATCTCACCTTTGAAACCTTCAATAAAAGATGTTAGAAGTCGAGTTCTGAAAGCTGACGGTACACCTGTACTTGCCAACATGGTTGAAAAAAATAAAAAATTTTTCTCGAAATATTCAAAATAAGGTACTAGAGCCTCGTTCCAATCCATCTCACATGCCCATTCGTCCATCTCTCCTAATTCACTCAGGTGTGTTTCTATGAGTTTGTCCAATAAATCGAATTTGTCTTGAAAATGAAGATAAATTGTTCCGCGATTTAGGTTTGCCCGGTCTGCAATATCTTGAATGGTTATATCATCAAAATTTTTTTCAGTCATCAGTTCAATAACAGCTTTTTTTAAAGCCTCCTGCGTTTTAAGAATTCTCCGGTCTACTTTAGCCATCGTTTACCCACCATACCTTCTAAAGATACTTAACATTTATATTTCTTATGTTGATTTATCAACAAACCTCGTTTCTTTAACCATTGAATTAACGCATCTTGATCATATAATAATAAACACAAGTTGATTAATCAAGTCTTGTTGTTTAATCATCAAAGTTTGAGCTATGGAAAAGAGATAATGGATCAAGAAATGAACGTCAAATACACGATCAGGAGTATAACCGAGGAAGTCTTTATCGAAGGGAAGAAGGTGACCCGCATTCATACCGCATGGCAATTAGGAAACGGTGAAATTTTACTATACGAATACATGTCCTGCAACTATCCTTCATACAGTGTTTGCTTCTTTGACAATTTAGATAATTATCTTGGAACATGCCAGGAAGTTAGTTGGTTGAAGATAGGACCATTTTAGCGGCGTTAAGTGATGGTTAGAGAGTTTGCGCGTATTATAGAAGTTTTTGAAAGTTTTGTTAAAAGAAAGTAGGAGCTAATTTGATGGATAGAAAAAATCATTTGTTTATTTTTATTTTAACGATAGGTGTTTTCGGTATCTTAAACACGGAAATGGGTATCGTTGGGATATTACCTTCGATTGCTGATCACTTTAATGTCAGTATAGCTAAAGCAGGGTTACTAGTGAGTCTCTTTGCACTCGCTGTCGCCATCTCTGGACCGATTCTTCCGTTATTATTTTCGGGCTTAAATCGTAAAAAGGTAATGTTATTTGTAATAGGTGTTTTCGTTCTTGGCAACGTCGTCTCCATATTCGCATCAAGCTTTACCGTTTTGTTAATTGCTCGTGTACTTCCAGCCTTTTTACATCCCGTATACGTCTCAATAGCTTTAACAGCAGCAGCTGCATCAGTTAACAAGGAAGAGACTCCTAAGATGATTTCAAAAGTATTTATGGGAGTAACGGGGGGGATGGTACTTGGATCACCAATCTCTAGTTTTATTGCTACTTCAACTTCAATTAAGATGGCCATGTTGTTTTTTACTGTCGTGAATGTAATTGCATTTATTACTTTACTATTTATACCATCCATGCCTGTTAAGGAAAGACTCTCTTATGGATCTCAGTTAAGTATTTTAAAACGGTTCTTTACTTGGCTATCCATAGCTGCAGTCGTATTTATAAATGCAGCGATGTATGGAGTAAGTAGTTACCTTGCTGAGTATCTTGAAACCATTACTCATATACC
>NZ_JBFRGE010000137.1:0-8617 GCF_052115185.1 Paenibacillus sp. 2TAB19
GCGTATTACACTTCCATTAACTATAATATGTTTGAAACGAAYATTTGAAATTAAAGACTGAACAGAAAGGCGGAAGGTAATTTGTCTAAAATCTCCATGGGTGAAATGCTGCGGGATGCCTCTCGCAGAGGCTATGCCGTTCCTTGCTTTAACGCAATAAATTTAGATATGGTTCGCGGAATCATTGAGGCCGCTGAGGAAGAACAGTCACCAGTCATCCTGTGCCATGCTGAAATTCATTTTAAGTATACGCCGCTCGAGCAGATTGCCCCCATCATGGTAGAAGCGATGAACCGTGCCAAGGTGCCGGTCAGCATCCTTCTTGATCACGGAAAGAGCTTCTCCGCGGTTACGAATGCGATGCATTTAGGCTTTAACGCAATCATGTTCGATGGCTCCGAGTATGAGTATGAAGAAAATGTTCGCAGAACCGCAGAGGTCGTTAAGATTGCTAAAACGCTTGGCGTTTCGGTTGAAGGTGAGCTTGGTTATGTTACTCGTCCCAAGAGCGGAGGAGCGGAAGGCGAGGACGATGATTCCATCATCGACGATGTTTCGCTCTATACCGATCCCGAGCAAGCAAGGGAGTTTGTTGAGCGAACCGGTATTGATGCGCTTGCCGCTGCATTCGGCACTGTCCACGGTGTTTATTTAAAAAAACCGGTTCTGGATTTAAAGCGATTGGAGCAAATTCGGAATACGGCTGGCGTTCCGATTGTGATGCACGGTGGGTCTGGGTTGTCGGAGGAAGACTTCCACAAGTCCATCGATCACGGTGCGTCTAAGATCAATTATTACACGGGGATGGCGCTTAAGGTTGTCGAACGGGCCAAAGAACGTTTTATCCAGTCGGAAGAAAAGACGTTTTATCACGAATTTATGATGAATGTCATTCAGGACTTTAAAGAAGACGCGCAAGAAATCATGCGTACGTTCCGCAGCAGCAACAAAGCGTAATTACCAATAAAACAATATATGAGGTGTGTCAAATATGTCCGTTACCGCTCGTTTAAATCGTTTATTTAGTGAACAAGGCAAGTGCTTTGATGTCGCGATCGATCATGGCTTTTTCAATGAATATTCATTTTTGGCAGGCATTGAGAATATGAAAGCAGCAATCGAGACGATTGTACGYGCCAATCCCGATGCGATACAGCTTAGCGTTGGTCAAGCAGAGCATCTTCAAGCTATTCCAGGTAAAAGGAAGCCCTCACTCGTGCTGCGCACGGATGTTGCTAACGTATACGGGACGAAGCTTCCCTCACACCTATTCAGTGAACTCATTCATAATCCGGTTGAACAAGCAGTTCGCTTGGACGCAGCTTGCGTCGTTGTAAATCTGCTGCTGCTGCCGGGACAACCAGAGCTTCATCGTCAATGCGTACAAAATATATCGAAGCTGAAAACGGAGTGCGAACGTTATGGCATGCCGCTTATGGTAGAACCGCTTGTTATGCTTCCGAATGAGCAAAAAGGCGGCTATATGGTCGATGGCGACATCACGAAGATCGTTCCGCTTGTTCGTCAAGGTACAGAGCTTGGCGCGGATATAATCAAAGCCGATCCATGCGATAACGTAGAGGATTACCATAAGGTCGTAGAAGCGGCATCAGGCAAGCCGGTATTGCCACGGGGCGGCGGACGGGCTTCGGACGAAGAAATTTTGTCAAGAACTTATGCTCTTATGGAGCAGGGAGCTTCAGGAATTGTATACGGACGCAATGTCATCCAGCATGATAATCCAGAGGCAATGACTCGCGCATTTATGGCTGTAGTTCACCAAGGCGCGACGMCTGAGCATGCGATAGCTATTTTGAAAGGAGCGTAATCGGCATGCCGAAAAAAGTCATTCGCTTCGGTGTCATCGGCTGCGGATTAATGGGAAAAGAATTTGCAAGCGCCGCGGCGCGTTGGTGCCACTTGACCAATGTGGATTTTATTCCTGAAATTACACATGTATGCGATGCGCACCTGCCTGCGACAGAATGGTTCAAAAACAACCTGCCTAGCGTGAAGAAATCCACTGCCGATTACCGAGAGCTCATCGCCGATCCGGAAGTGGATGCCGTCTACTGCGCAGTGCCGCATAACCTGCATGAGCATTTATATATAGATATCATTAAAGCCGGGAAACATTTGCTTGGCGAGAAGCCATTTGGCATCGATGCTGATGCCAATCGGTCAATCATGAAGGCAATCGCTGAGAATCCGGACGTGATCGTTCGCTGCTCCTCTGAATTTCCATTTTTCCCGGGAGCCCAGCGGATTGTCGAATGGGTTAATCAAGAAAGACTCGGAAAAATTATCGAGGTTGAGGCCGGGTTCTGGCATAGCAGTGACCTCGATCCGAACAAAACCATCAATTGGAAGCGTCGTATCGGAACAAATGGCGAATATGGCTGCATGGGTGATTTGGGGATGCATGTCGCTCATCTGCCGTTCCGTTTCGGTTGGAAACCGGCGAACGTAAGGTCGCTGCTTAGTAAAATCGTAGAGGAGCGTCCGGATGGAAAAGGCGGCATGGCCGCTTGTGAAACATGGGATAATGCGATTCTGGCATGCGAGGTCAAAACAGAAAAGCATGATTTCCCGATGGTGCTTTCCATGAAACGGATTGCTCCAGGTCATGCCAATACTTGGTTTATCCGCATTAACGGCACAAAAGGGTCTGCAGAGTTCTCGACCAAGAACCCGAAGCAGGTCGCATTCCTTCCATACGAGCCAGGCGGCGAGCAGGCATGGCATATTTCAGATGTTCCTTATAAATCAGCCTATGGAACGATTACCRGAGGTATCTTCGAATTCGGCTTCTCGGATTCGATTTTACAGATGTGGGCGGCATTCTGTGATGAAATCGCAAACGGCAAAGACAATCAATCTTCCTTTCAATGCGCGAAACCGGAGGAAGCGGCAATGAGCCATCAACTATTCACAGCGGCTTTGGAGTCAGAGAAAACCGATCAAACGGTTTCGCTGAACTGGGAATAGCACTGCTGAAGGGGGGGGAGGAAAACGTGAAGCTTTACGGAAGAGACTGGAAACGACGCGAGCTGGAAGCGAGAGTCGGCCGCATCGAGCAAATTGGCGGTGTTGAACGTTTTACCAGAAGTGAAGGGCCTGAGTCGGGAATAGACACGTTCCGAGTGCGAACCGGAGCGGGGTTGTCTTACTGGGTCACGCCAAGCAAGGGGATGGACATCTCACTTGCCGAAATGCATGGCGTACCCGTTAGTTGGTCTGCGAGCAACGGAGAGCCTCACCCTTCTTATTACGATCAGCGAGAAGCRGAATGGCTGCGAACGGCATCCGGCGGCTTGCTTATGACATGCGGATTATCACAGGTTGGATCGCCGGGGAAAGACAGCAACGGTGCATACGGTCTTCATGGTCGAATTCATCATACGCCAGCACGTCAAATTTCTTCTTGGTCAGAATGGGATGGCGATGAGTATGTGCTGCGAGTCCGTGGAGTCATAGAGGAAACCTCCATTTTTGGTGAGTATCTACGCCTGACTAGAACAATTACTAGCCATTTAGGTGAAAATCGCATTGCAATCCAGGATTCCGTTCAGAATGTTGGATTCCGTCCTGCGCCTCATATGATGCTATATCATTTCAACTTCGGGTTTCCGCTGCTTGCCGAGGACACGACAGTGGAGCTTCCCAAAGGAGAAATTTCAACGCGCGACAACGATATGGATATGAGAACGATAGGGGAATGGCAAGCGCCTGATCCTTCCTTTAAGGAACAAGTGTATTATCATAGGCCGGATGAAGGCAAGGAAACGGTCCTTGCACGTATTCATAGTCCTTCATTTCCGGCTCGTCCTGCAAACACCAATTCGCATGGCCTATCGGTAGAACTGGAATGGGATCCTGTCACACTTCCGAAGTTCGTTCAGTGGCGCATGCCAGGATCAAGCGAGCATGTACTTGGACTAGAGCCTTCTAATTGCTGGACGAGAGGAAGGGCGGGCGAGAGGGAGCTAGGATCGCTCCGTATATTAGAGCCGAGTGAAACCGTAGATTATCGATTGGAATTGCKATTTATTTGAACACATATTAAGGAGGATACAGGTATGCTGCAGACTAAGCCTTATGTATTTTGGTTCGTAACCGGAAGTCAGGGACTGTATGGAGAAGATGTTTTGTCAAAAGTGGAGGACAATGCGAAGGAAATGGTCGCCGGGCTGGATCATGACGATGCTCTTCCTTATCAAATCGTCTTTAAAGCAGTCGTAACGACGCCGGAAGCTATACGTCGTGTCTGTCTGGAAGCGAATTCAGACGATCGTTGCGCGGGAATCATCACTTGGATGCATACTTTCTCGCCAGCAAAAATGTGGATCTCAGGCCTCACCCAGCTGCGTAAGCCGCTGCTTCACTTTCATACGCAATTTAATGTAGATATTCCATGGGACAGCATCGACATGGATTTCATGAATTTGAATCAAGCGGCACATGGCGACCGGGAATTCGGATTTATTGGAGCCCGTCTTGGCATAGCCCGTAAAATCATTGCAGGTCACTGGAAAGACGTGCAAGTACGCGGCCGAATCGGTTCTTGGATGAGAACGGCTGCCGGCTTTACGGAAAGCCAAACGATGAAGATCGCTCGTTTCGGAGATAACATGCGTTATGTCGCCGTCACGGAAGGCGATAAAGTAGAAGGACAAATCCGATTCGGGTGGTCGGTAAACGGTTATCCTGCAGGTGATCTGGCGGAACGCGTGCAGGATGTCACGGATGGACAAGTCAAGGAATTAATGGATGAATACACAGAGCTTTATGACTTCACAGAGAACGGACAACGCGAAGGTGCCGAACGTGATGCGATTCGAGAACAAGCACGTATGGAGATTGCATTGAAAGCGTTTCTTCAAGATGGCGGTTACAGTGCATTTGTAACAAGCTTTCAGGATTTACACGGCTTGAAACAGCTGCCTGGACTAGCAGCGCAGCGTCTTATGGCTGCCGGATACGGCTTCGGAGCCGAGGGGGATTGGAAAACGGCCGCTCTTGTTCGCATTATGAAAATAATGGCCGAAAACAAAGGCACGTCCTTTATGGAAGATTATACGTATCACATGCAGGAGGGCAATCAGCTTGTGCTCGGCGCCCATATGTTAGAGATATGTCCGACAGTTGCCGTCAGCAAGCCAAAGATTGAGGTTCATCCGTTGTTCGTAGGCGGTAAGGCCGATCCTGCCCGTCTCACTTTTAATGGAAATAGCGGTAAAGCAATCAATGCTACCGTAGTTGATCTTGGTGACAGATTTCGTCTGATCGTGAACGAAGTAACGGCTGTGAAGAACGAGAAGGAAATKCCGAACCTGCCGGTAGCGCGGGTTCTGTGGAAGCCTGAGCCGTCGTTGTCGGATGCGGCGGAAGCGTGGATTTTGGCTGGCGGCGCGCACCACTTCGGTTTCTCTTTCCATGTAACAAGCGAGCAGCTGGCGGACTGGGCTAAGATGGCCGGTATTGAGTGCATCATTATTAATCAGACGTCTACGATGACGAGCCTGGAGAACGAGATTCGCTGGAATGATCTATATTACCGTTTGAATCATAAATAATAGATGTGTTTATGACGAGAAACCGACGCTCCTTACTGCTGTAGGCTATAAAGCGCCGTTTGTGTTTCTCGTCCATTTTCATTCCGGGGGGACTTGCAATGTTGAGCATCGAAGTTAAGGACGAATTAAAAACGATAGTAGGCAACTCCTATTTTAAAGACGATCCCCAGTCGCTGATTACCCATTCCTATGACGGCACGCCGATGCAGCAAGCTCTGCCTGACGGTGTCATTTATCCGGAAACAACCGAGCAAATCTCTGCAATCATGAAGGTTCTCCATCGTTATCGTATTCCCTTGATCGCCCGCGGCTCGGGAACGAACTTATGCGGAGGAACTGTTCCTGTTACTGGCGGCGTAGTTATGGTTATGCACAGAATGAATCGGATACTGGAGATTGATCTTGAAAATTTGACGGCTGTTGTACAGCCCGGCGTGAACACGAAGCAGTTTATTACTGAGGTCGAAAATCTAGGGCTTTTTTACCCGCCTGATCCGAGCAGTATGTCCATTTCCACAATCGGCGGAAACATTGCGGAATGCTCCGGTGGTCTCCGCGGCCTCAAATACGGAACGACCAAAGATTATGTTATCGGACTCGAAGCCGTTTTAGCCAATGGCGATATTTTGCGTTCAGGCGGAAAGCTGATGAAGGATGTGGCTGGTTACGATCTTACGAAGCTGCTTGTCGGCTCAGAGGGGACGCTAGCTGTGATTACGGAGGCAACGCTTAAGCTTATTCCGCCTCCAAAAACAAAAAAAACGATGCTGGCGATGTACAAGGATATGAATGGAGCTGCTAGAACGGTATCAAAAATCATTGAAAACCGGATTATTCCCGCAACGCTGGAGTTTATGGACAATCCAACCATTCAGGTAGTCGATGATTACGCGAAGCTCGGATTGCCGAGGGATATGGAAGCGATTTTGCTTATTGAGCAGGATGGCGAAGCGGAGACGGTAGAGCGAGACATAGCCATGATTGAACAAATATGCCGTAGCGAGCAGGCTGATCGCATTGATGTTGCGGAAACCGCGGAAGAGGCACTGAAATTAATGACAGCACGCCGCAGTGCGTTCACGGCGCTAGCGAGGCTGAGGCCTACGACGATACTTGAGGATGCAACTGTCCCGCGATCCAAGATTGCTGACATGGTTCTGGAAATTAACCGTATTGCCAAGAAGCATAATGTTCAGATTTGCACCTTCGGACATGCAGGCGACGGTAACCTGCATCCTACGGCGACTACGGATGCTCGTGATCTTGAAGAGGTACACCGCGTGGAAGCTGCCTTCGAGGAAATCTTCGAAGCAGCTATCCGTTTGGGAGGTACGATTACGGGGGAGCATGGCGTTGGTATCGTGAAGGCCCCTTTCCTGGAATGGAAAGTAGGTACTGCAGGTATTGAAGTGATGAAAGCGATCAAGCTGGCTTTCGATCCGCTGAACATTCTTAATCCCGGAAAAATGTTCGCGAAGGAAACGAGGAAAAGGGTGGTAATCGGACATGGGTGAGCAAAGCATCGACAAAACGAAAAGTCCGATGGCTACGAAACTGGCAGCCAAACTGGACTATGAGCAGCTAACGAATTGCATGCGCTGCGGATTCTGCCTCCCTGCTTGCCCGACTTTCAGGGAAACCGGTATTGAAGCTGAGTCGCCAAGAGGGCGAATCGCATTAATGAAGGCGGTTGTTGACGGCATAATGGAGCCCGACCAGCAATTTGAGGAGCAGATGGATCATTGTCTTGGCTGCCGAGCGTGCGAACCTGCTTGTCCCGCCGATGTGAAATACGGGCAGCTTATCGAACAAACGAGGGATGCGATTGAAGAGCATACCGATCGGCATCGTTGGTGGGTAAAAGGGATTCGGCGAGCTGTACTAAAGGAGATGTTCCCTCATCAAAAACGGATGCGACTGCTGGGCGGCGCTCTTAAGGCCTACCAAAAAACAGGGTTGCGCAAAGTTGCTTACGCCAGCGGGATTATGAAGCTGCTCCCCTCGCATTTGCGGGAGATGGAGAGCATATTGCCTGACACATCCTATAAAGGAGTGGCCGAGAAAATCGGGACCAAGCACTTGGCAAAAGGGGAAAGAATCGCTACCGTCGCGCTATTTCGAGGCTGCCTCATGGATATGATGTTTACGCAAACCAACATCCATACCGTTACATTGTTAACGGAGTCGGGATTTGATGTGATCATTCCCGTGACTCAAAATTGCTGCGGAGCCTTGCATGCCCATAGCGGGGAGTCCGAAGAAGCCAAATCTCTGGCTCGGGGGAATATAAGAGCCTTTAAGGATGCAAACGTCGATTATATCGTAACAAACGCGGGAGGCTGCGGAGCAATATTGGTCGAGTATGATCATTTACTCCAAGATGATGCCGATTGGAAAGCGGATGCCAAATGGTTTGCCGAGCGGGTCATTGACATATCCGATCTTCTGGTTCGGATGGGCCGCAAGCTGCAGTTCTCGGAACGAGGCGAAAGCAAAGAGGAGGACTCGCTCCGTATAACCTATCAAGATTCTTGTCATCTCCGTAATGTCATGCGTGCATCGGATGCACCAAGAAAGCTTATGGGAGAGATTGATGGCGTAACCTACATTGAAATGAAAGAATCGGATCGCTGCTGCGGTTCTGCAGGTATTTATAATGTAACGCAACCGGAAATGGCAGGACAAATACTGGAGCATAAGATGGTGCACACGAACAATACGCAAGCGGAATATGTAGTGACCAGCAATCCCGGCTGCTTGCTGCAAATGAAGCATGGGATCGAGAAGCATGGCTCTCCAGAACGAATGAAAGCAGTCCATATCGTAGATTTTCTATATGATCGACTGAAACGTTGATAGCAATGAAGCAGTGACAAGCAGCAGAATGTTTGAAATAGACGAAAACATTATGAAATGAAACATAGTATGTTGATTTCCAAAAATTCATCCCATACAATCAAAGTACAACCTATCGGAAATGGAATCGTTTATTGCTTTTGTTTAAAAACCATCTGCTGGAGATATGAGGGAGTGCCATGAAA
>NZ_JBFRGE010000138.1:0-8530 GCF_052115185.1 Paenibacillus sp. 2TAB19
TTGTCGGCTCAGTCGGGAGACGGAAAAATAGGTAAATCTTGGACAAATGATGGCGAACCACATGATCCGGAGGGTACGGTGGGCTGTTTCCTTGTAACGCCATTCGTCAAGGCTTACGAAATAACGGGAGAAAAGGCTTATTTGCGCGGTGCCGAGCTTGGATACCACTATTATATCAGGGAGCTGCTCGACAACGGGTATACAACGGCAGGTGCGCTCGATACGTATTGCGTGGACAAGGAATCAGCGATTCCTTTATTGAAGGCAGGTATCGCGCTGTTTCGTATCACTGACAATCAGACATATCTTGAATGGGCTGAGCTTGCAGCCTGGTACTTGGCAACTTGGCAGTGGCACCATTCAGTTGAGTATGAAGATGGAAGCGCCTTGGGAGAAATTGGTTACGATACGTTCGGAGGAACGTCCGTCTCAACGCAGCATCACCACATTGATCCATTCGCGCTTGCGTTCATTGAGGATTGGGTGGAGCTGGCGTCGCTTACAGGCAACGAAGCATGGCGCGAAAGAGCTCGTGCAGCATGGGCGAATGCAACATTCGGCATCTCAGATGGCAGTCTGACGGTCATGGGAAAAACGCGTCCAAAAGGCAGCCAGGATGAAGGATTTTTCCATACCCGCTGGGGAGATCCATTCAACGTGTCGCAATGGCTGGTCGCATGGCCGACCGCCTTCCGGCTTGAAGTGCTGCGCCGCGTGAATGAAGAAGATCTTGGAATATAGCTTGTATGAATCCCCCCAAGCCCCATTAAGGAGTTTGAGGGGATTCGTTTTCTGCGGTAGTTTCTTCTCATATGGATAAATCTTAAACCTATATGGACAAATAATAGCGTTGTTAACTATTCCCGCAAGAGAAGACGCTGAATCGTCCATGTTTCCCTAACTGTGTTGAATACTCATGCACGCCTATTTTAACTATGATGGTAATAGTAAAGCGCTTTCTTTTATAGAAGGATGAGGCATCCTTATTAGTACTAATGAGGAGGTTGGTTATGAAACGAATGTTCGAGCCTGTCGCGTTTCGAAATACGAAGCTTTTTTGGGATTACAGGTTGAAGAACACCGAGAATTATCAAGGCTATCATCATTGGCATCAATGCTGCGAGATGTTGTATGTTCACGAAGGTGCCGGTCGTGTTGTGCTGGATGGTGAAACGTATCCGATACGCAAGGGGATGCTTTTCTTCTTCCGTCCATATCAGTTGCATCATGTTTTTGCGAACGTGAGTAAGGAACAGCCATACTCGCGCACCATTTTTTTCTTTGATCCGCATCTTATGGAGGAGCAACTCCAACCATTTGCGAAGCGGCATGCCTTATTTAAGGCGTTATGGCGAGGACAGAACAAAGTGAAAGCTTTCGATCTCTCCTCGTACAGCGAGAGCATAGAGCGCAACTATGAAAATTATCAATCAGTAAGAAGCCAAGGAATGGGGGAGGATGTTGAAGAAGTAGCCATGCTGATCCTCCGTAATTTGGATTGTATGCTCCACAGTAAGACAGCTCCGTCAGAGCAAATTCAGCTGGCTGAGGAGCGCAAATCGATAGGATATGCGCAGCAAGCTATGAAATGGATTGATGAACATTATCAGGACAGCTTCTATTTGGATGACTTAGCGGCTGCCATGCATTTATCCAAGTTCTATTTATCTAAGCTGTTCCACGAAGAGACCGGAAGCACTTTGAAGGCTTATATTACTGCCATTCGAATCAGGCATGCTTGCAGACTGCTCGAGACTACGACAAAATCGGTCGAAATATTAGGCAGCGAGGTTGGCATTCCCAATACTTCTTACTTTGTTCGGGTATTTAAGCAAGAAGTCGGAACGACCCCATTGAAGTACCGTACTGGATCTGTTTTTAATACCAATAAACCAACATTTTATAACATGGATTTGTCATTATAGCATTTGGAATAAAGGTACAATTGCTTTGTAAATGAAACAAGGTTCTCAGGAATATGGATATGGCTACGATATAAACAATTGAAAGCAGTAGCAAATAGTAATAGTCGTAATAACGTCAATATGATTTTGAAAGGATTGTTGGAATTTGAATAGGGCAAATGTGGAGCGTTCTGTTAAGGTTCCCGGTCATAAAAGACCGAGATGGACCAATACCTGGAGAGAATACAAAAAAAATAAATATATGTTCTTCATGCTTTTTCCAATATTGGTTTGGTACGCAATTTTTTGCTATGGACCACTATACGGTATCCAGTTAGCTTTTAAAGATTTTAGTCCGATTCGCGGAATATGGGGAAGCGAATGGGTCGGATTGGAATATTTCAAATTTTTGTTCTTTCAATCCCCGGATTTTCTAAGAATATTGAAGAACACAGTGATCATTAGCTGTTATAACATCGTATTCGGATTCCCAGCCCCGATTGTGCTGGCCCTATTGCTGAATGAAGTACGATACGGATTGTTCAAAAGAATCGCCCAGTCCATATCCTACATTCCGCATTTCTTCTCATGGGTTGTTCTTTCCGGCATCATTATTATGATGCTCTCGCCAAGTCAGGGACCAATCAATTATCTACTGTCGCTCGTACACATCGAACCGATCTACTTTCTGGCCGACTCCAATTATTTTCGCCCGACTTTAGTAATAACAAATATATGGAAAGAAGTGGGTTGGGGCACGATCATTTATTTGGCGGCATTAACGGGTGTCGATCCTACATTGTTCGAAGCAGCCAAGATAGATGGAGCCAATCGTTTCAAACAAGTATGGCATATTTCAATCCCGTCTATATTACCGGTTGTCACCATTATGTTCATATTATCGCTAGGCGGCATTCTTAACGCTGGATTCGACCAAATATTCAATCTGTATTCTCCTTCTGTTTACAATGTTTCAGATATCATTGACACGTATGTGTATCGAGCCGGTATCGTTAACGGTCAATTCGGATTAACGACAGCGGTCGGGCTATTCAAGAACATTATTGGCATCACGCTGGTGCTCGGCACAAATTATGTAGTAAAAAAAATGGGACAAGAAGGGGTTCTGTAAGAGCCGTCAGGAGGGAACGCGCATCATGAAAACGTCAGTTGGCGAAAATCTATTCCAGTTTATTCTCATTGTCTTTATATCCGGTCTGTGCGTGGCCATGTTCTATCCGTTTATTCACATCGCGTCCGTATCGTTAAGCGGCCCGGCGGAATCGACTCGCATGGGATTCCATCTCTTCCCGAAAGACATTGACTTGTTCAGTTGGAAACAGGTTGTGAGTCAAAAGAAAATTTGGTGGGGCTTTGGCAATTCGGCGTTTCGGACGGTGGTTGGCACATTGTTGACGCTTGTCGCCATGTCCATGATCGCCTATCCGTTATCGCGCAAAACTTTGCCTCACCGTTCTTTCTATACGATGATTATTTTGTTCACCATGTTTTTCAGCGGAGGCCTCATTCCCAGTTATTTGCTTATCAAAGAGCTGCATTTGATGGATAGCAGATGGGTTTATATTGTTCCTATGTTAGTACCGACTTTCTCCATGCTTGTCTTGCGCAATTTCTTCATGTCGATCCCGCAAGAAGTCGAGGAATCGGCCAAGATCGATGGGGCGAATGACATACGCGTGTTGCTATCGATTGTGTTGCCGTTATCGAAGCCCGTATTGGCGACACTGGCGTTATGGACGGCAGTCGGGCATTGGAACGCCTGGTTCGATGCGGTATTGTACATTTCCGATCAGTCCAAACAAGTGTTGCAATTTTTCTTAAGGGAAATTGTTGTCCTTAATACGGACAAGGAAACGTTCGGTAGCACGGTTGTCGGGAATTTCAAGTATGAAACTTCGATTAAAGCCGCCACCGTTATGTTCGCCGTATTGCCGATCCTTGTCGTGTACCCGTTCCTGCAAAAGTATTTCGTTAAAGGAACAATGATCGGCTCGCTTAAAGGTTAGAGTGATTTAACCGGGGAAGGTTAAGCCATTCCCTGTTTAAATAAATTTGATTGGCATATAAAAGGGAGGAAAAGAAATGAAAGACAGAAAGAGACTTATTGTTGCGGCCATGTTGTCTATGTCTTTACTAGCAACGGCTTGTTCGGGCGGTTCGAACGGGGTAAACAGTGAAACGAACGCGCCTTCGCAGACGAATGTACAGGAACAAGAAGCACCGATCGAGCTCACGATTAACCCAAGCACATGGTTTATTCCGACAAATGACGGCAACGAGGTTCAGAAGTACATCGAGGAAAAGTACAACGTAAAAATCGTGAACATGAGGGCGACAGACGAGAACTTTAAGGTCAAAGTGTCAGCAGGAGAAATTCCGGACATTTTCCCTCAAAATATTAGCGAAGGCGATATGGTCAATTATGCAAGGCAAGGCGTAATCGCAAGCATTTCGGTAGACGAAATCAAACAATATATGCCGTCTTATGTGGCTGACGTAGAAGCTGTTGATCCGAATGCGTGGGATATCGGCTTATACGACGGGAAGAACTGGGGCGTTCCGAGGGTATGGTTGAACGGTTCTTACGGATTCATTCCGGCTTACAACGGCGCGTGGCTAAAAGCAATTGGTTACAATGAACCGCCGAAAACGCTTGAAGAATACGAGGATGTCGTGTACAAATTCCGTAATAACGATCCGGATGGCAACGGTCAAAAGGATACGTACGCCTTTACGACCCGCGGGACAGGCAATCAGCAATTCAATGAGATTTATGCGGCACACGGCGTAAATCCTTATCAATTTATGTTAGCTGCTGACGGAACGGTTACTTGGGGTGGACTTTCGGATCAGGCTAAGGAAGCGTTAAAGCTTTTGCAGAAGTGGTATAAAGACGGCGTTCTCGATCCGGAATTTCTAACGGACAATAACGATACGATTACGCAGAAGTGGAACAACAAAAAAATCGGCATTCTCGACTATATGATGTATCACCATTTATTCAATCAAAAAGAGGCCAATGCGGCAAACGGTATCGAAGCCGTTTATGGCAAAGGTTTAGTCGGTCCTGCAGGTAAATCGCTGGCGATGTCGAACGGCGCCTTGCAAGTGCCTCTTCTGTTCGGAGCGCAGGTTGAAAAGGACGAGAAGAAGAGAATTAAAATTTTGCAAATCCTTGAAGATTTGGTGAGTAGCGACGATGCTTATCTGAAGACAGTGTTTGGCACCGAAGGTGTTTCGTATGAGCTTAAGGACGGCGCCGCGGAAGCATTAGAACCTTATAAGAGCGATACGAACAAAATGCTCGAATTGGGCTACGGCGGTTACTATAATCCGCTCGGCGAGCGCAGCTTGAAGATGTGGAAATACCACTTCTCAGCTGAAAAACTGGCATTCAGAGATACGTTGAACGCAGGCAATGAATTGATTACGGACATCCTAGGACCAACGCCGCTGGAAGCTAAGTCCAAATATTCGGCAACATTGAATCCGCTTCAAGATGAGTATTATGTAAAAGCCATTATTGGTACAGATGATATTGATAAAACGTTCGAAGAGTTTAAAGAGAATTGGCTGAGATCCGGCGGTAAAGATCTGCTGGAGGAAGCGACTAAAGTGTACCAGGAGCGTCAAGCCGCCAAATAATTGACGGATGATACAGCAGTGCTGAGTTAGACAGAGCGGACTTCGAGGACGATTGTCAGCCTTAGGGATGACCACTCGTCTGAGCAGTCCCTTCTGTCGTTGAGATACAATGATATCAGTGAATTTATTAAGTTAAAGGAGTATTTAAGTGAACCACACAAACGATACATTTCCCATTGCGATATTGCCCGGCGACTATCCGGATCCGTCCGTGGTCCGAGTCGGAGAAGACTACTACATGACCCATTCTTCATTCGATAACTTGCCGGGACTTCTCGTATGGCACTCCCGGAATTTAGCGGAATGGGAACCTATCGGGCATGCTGTCCATCAACGCGTCGGCTGCATTATGGCTCCTGAATTAATCTGGTATGAAGGCTTGTTCTACATCTACTATCCGGCAGATCGCACGAATTGGGTCGTAACGGCCGAATCGCCAGCGGGACCGTGGACGGAGCCGATCAACCTGAATGTCGGTTTGATCGATCCGGGACATGCCGCAGATTCGGAAGGAAACCGTTATCTCTTCCTGTCTGAAGGTTGCAGAATTCGTTTGGCGCCTGACGGCTTGTCGACGATCGGCGAGCTCGAGAAGGTCTATGAAGGCTGGCGTTATCCTACCGAATGGAGGACGGAGGGCTTTTATCTGGAGTCGCCCAAGATTACGTATCGAAATGGCTATTACTACATGACAAGCGCCCAAGGCGGAACCGCAGGACCTGCAACCAGCCATATGATCGTATCGGCCAGATCGGAATCGCTCGACGGACCTTGGGAGAACTCGGCCTACAATCCGATCGTTAGAACCGAAAGCCGCGCAGAGCGTTGGTGGTCCAAAGGTCACGGCACGTTAGTGGATACGCCTGATGGATCTTGGTACGTCATCTACCATGCCTATGAAAAAGACTTTTTGACGCTTGGAAGATATACGCTTATGGAGCCTATTCAATGGGATGACAATGGCTGGTTCCGAGCTTCGAGTGAATCTATGGCGAGCAATCTGCCGTTATCCGGCGGCATTGCTTTATCCGACAATTTCGAGCAAGAGCGCCTTGCGCCGCAATGGCATTTCTTTGGACGTTCTAGCTTGACCGGTTACGATGTTGGCGGTGGAAACCTTGTGTTGCAAGCACTTCCGGCGGAATCGATGGAGCCTTTGCTATGCATTCCCTATCATCACGCCTATGAAGCTATTGTATCGGTGCAACTCGAGGAGGCGACGGAAGGCCGCTTAAGCTTGTTTTACAAGCCCGGCTTCCAATGCGGAATTGGCTTCAACGGCAGTCATGTTTTTTCGTTCCGCGATCAATACCGTTCCGAATATACCAAGGTTGACGGCGGCCTTATCCAGTTGCGCATCGTGAACGATTGCCATGACGTGGATCTGTATTACAGCACGGCAGATTCGAGTTGGATCAAGCTGGATCACGGTTTCGAAATGTCAGGGTTCCATAACAATGTGTTAGGTAAATTTTTAAGTTTAAGGATTGCTTTGGATGCCGTTGGCGTCGGAAAGGTTTCGTTCAGTCATTTTATTTACAACGCTTTGGGGAAGAGCGAACGACTATAAGGAGGAACACGAGCAGATATGGACAACGTGACGAGGGCTCCCTTATTCAGGGATCCCATATATGACGGTGCGGCTGATCCTGTCCTTATATGGAACAGAGAAGCCAAGGAATGGTGGATGTTATATACGAATCGCAGGGCGACAGCCGAGGATCGCAATGTCGCCTGGGTGCACGGAACGGATATCGGGGTAGCTTCATCCGTCGACGGCAAGGAGTGGGTATACAGAGGCACGATAGAGGGACTTGACACGGAATGGGGCAGAAATACATTTTGGGCGCCGGAAATATATTGGCACGAAGGCACTTATCATATGTATGTCTCTTATATACAAGGAATACCCGACCGTTGGGGGCATCAAGCGGACATGCTCCATTACACGAGTCCGGACTTGATTGCATGGACGTTCCGATCCAAATTGAATATTAGCGACTCGAAGATTATCGATGCATGTATTTACCAGATGCCAGAGGGAAAGTTCAGAATGTGGTTTAAGGAGAACAATCATACGTATGTCGCCGAAAGCAGTGATTTGTACGACTGGACACGCGTCGGCCTCGTTATTGAGGGGCGTTTCCACGAAGGGCCGAATGTATTCCGTTTCAAAAACTATTATTGGTTAATCGTGGACGAGTGGAGGGGACAAGGCGTATATCGCTCCGAGGATCTTGTTCATTGGGAACGCAACGGACTCATTCTGGACCAACCGGGTACGCGGGAAGACGACGGCACGATTGGCCTTCATGCGGATGTTGTCGTTCAGGGCGAACAAGCCTACATCTTTTATTTTACGCATCCCGAAAGGACGAACGGCAACGAGGAGTCAAGTAGTTATGGCACAAGGCGCTCATCGATACAGGTTGCCGAATTGGAAGTCGTGGATGGCGTCCTCGTTTGTGATCGGAACAAGCCGTTTGATCTGAAGCTATTACCGGAATAAGAGGGGGATACTAACTTTGCAGGCGTATTTATTTGTGCATTTTAAAGAAAAGAGAACACCGGATGGCGAGCAGGTTTATTTTGGTGTCAGCAAGGACGGCTTTAACTGGGAGAAAGTAAATGATGGGAATCCCGTGTTATGGAGTTATTACGGAGACAAGGGAGTCAGAGATTTCACGATAAAGAGAACAAAGGAAGGCAAGTTCGTTATTCTGGCAACGGATTTAAGTTTGTCATACGGGATGCTAAATCAATATAACCATTCTTGGTCCGAAGCCGCCCGAAACGGGAGCAAATGTCTGTCTCTATGGGAGTCCGACGATTTGATTCATTGGTCAGAGCAAAGGCTGATTAAGCTCGGCAATGAAGATTTCGGATGTTTGTGGGCACCGGATATTATATATGATAATAAGAGTGATGATTACGTAATTCACTGGTCTTCAGCCCATAGC
>NZ_JBFRGE010000139.1:0-8288 GCF_052115185.1 Paenibacillus sp. 2TAB19
TACTTGGACCGCAGGGTCCTGGGAGAGTAGGACGTCGCCAAGCACGAGGAACCAACCGCATGTAGATGCGGTTGGTTTTTTGTTGTGCGCAGAAATGGCGACTTACCTCTCCCAGGCTGGGAGAGTAACTGAACCTTCGATCGATGAAAGGGCGAAGAAGCAGGCCCGGCCATAGAGGAAGCTTCAGATGCCGACCTCGAAGTATGCACAAGTAGTCTATTCAGCCGGTGCGGAATGGCCGTCGCCAAGCACGAGGAACCAACCGCATTCTACATTCGGTTGGTTTTTTGTTGTGCGCAGAAATGGCGAGGAAGCACAAGTAGCCTATTCAGCTCGATGCGGAAAGGCCACCGCGAGACACGAAAGACCTATCGGATCTACATGCGGTATTTTTTTTCGTTGTTTAAGCGTATGCTCACGAATCCAATAAACCTTATTTGCTTCAAACCAGCTAATTTTCCGATTTTAAGAATTCTGATATCCCTATTTGACTCCAAAGTACCGAAATATGCATCAAAGCTATTGAATAAGAACTGCTGGATTCGTTACATACTCATAGGAGTCGTGAAATGTTGAATAGAGTGATTAGTATTCTTTATCTCATTTAAAAAAGCGACGCCGGAAAAGGGGAGATTTCTACCGCATATAGTAGCCACTCTTCTTTTGTTATATGATGGTGATAATTGGAGGCGATATGAGATGGAGCGAAAAATTGTAATTGTTCAGATGAAGGAAGAGTTATATGATGCGAGCATAGCATTATCCCAGTTTGCCTTTCAGTATGTCCGATCGCCTGAAGAGATTGAGCGGACGAAGCAGCAGTTCTTAGCAGAACCCGCTGTGAAGTGGGCTGCAATCGTAGATGGAAAGTTTGCAGCGCAAGCTGCGGTGTTCGATCTGCACACCTATATCGGAGGAAAGAGATTTGCAATGGGTGGAGTGGCTGGTGTAGCTACTTGGCCGGAGTATCGTAGACAAGGCTTAGTTGCTAAGCTGCTTGTACATGCGCTAGAGGGGATGAAGGATAGAGGTCAGAGTATATCGTTTCTGCATCCATTCGCATTTGCTTTCTACCGGAAGTTCGGTTGGGAGACGTATACCGAATATAAGTCTTACACCATCCGCATCGACCAATTGCCTGCAAGGCAACCAATCAATGGACGAATCGAAAGAGTGAGCATGGAGGTATCAGCCAGTGTAATAGGTCAACTGTACGAAGCTTATGCTTCCAAGTACAACGGAACGTTGGCACGTAGCGAGCTATGGTGGGATTACCGGGTCAACAAACGCAAGCCTGGTCAGACTGCTGTTTATTATGATAATGCGGACAAGCCCCAAGGCTATATTCGTTATGAAGTGAAAAATAGTCAGATGACGATACATGAGTTGGTCTATCTTAACGAGGAGGCGCGCAGCTCGTTATGGTCATTTATAGCTCAACATGATTCGATGATAGAGCGAGTAACGATAACGGCGCCGTCCGACGATCAGTTGCCATTCCTATTAGATAATCCACGCATCCAGCACGAGACGATTCCGTACTTTATGGCGCGTATTGTTGATGTTGCAGCTTTTGTGGAGCAATATTCGTTTGAGGCGGCGGATTATGAGGATCATATTGTGATTGCAATTAAGGATGAGCATGCGCCATGGAATAATGGACTCTATATGCTGGGCATCGCCGAATCAGGTAAAGCTAGCCTTGCTCCCTATGAATATTCTGCGGCAAATAATGGTCAAAACAGCGTTGAACTCAGTATTGGCACATTAACGACGATACTTCTAGGTTATATGAACATATTGCATTTATACCAATATGGCCGAGTCCAAGGAGACGAGTCCATTATAAACCGCTTACAGAACCGTATTCCCGAACGAAACACGTACTTAATGGACTTTTTCTGATAAAATATGGCCATTTTGGCTAACAATCTGCACAAATTACTGACGTGCACGCTGTTTTGTTCAGCCTTGACAGCCCCTACCCCCTCTGCTAATATTGCAATAATATACGTGAGAGGTACTGAAAATAAGGGAGGAACATACTCGTGTGGGAAACAAAATTCGCCAAAGAAGGGCTTACGTTTGACGACGTACTGCTTGTTCCGCGCAAATCAGAAGTGCTACCAAGGGAAGTTGACATCTCGATTCGATTAAGCGACAGCGTTAAGCTGAATATTCCGCTCATTAGCGCAGGCATGGATACAGTTACGGAATCGGCATTGGCGATTGCTATAGCTCGTGAGGGCGGTATCGGTATTATTCATAAGAATATGTCCATCGCACAGCAAGCGGAAGAGGTTGACCGCGTAAAACGTTCGGAAAGCGGCGTTATTACTAACCCGTTCTCGCTGACACCTGAGCATCATGTTTACGACGCTGAGGAGCTTATGGGCAAATACCGTATATCCGGCGTACCGATTGTGGATAACAACAAGAAGCTTGTTGGTATTCTGACTAATCGGGACTTGCGTTTCGTACACGATTATTCCATTAAAATTAGTGAAGTCATGACGCACGAGAATCTTGTGACGGCGCCTGTTGGCACAACGTTGCAAGAGGCCGAAGGACTTCTGCAAAGACATAAGATTGAGAAGCTGCCTCTGGTTGATGAAGAGAACACGCTCAAAGGTCTTATTACCATTAAAGATATCGAGAAAGCGATCCAATTCCCGAATGCGGCAAAGGATAAGCACGGTCGTCTGCTTTGCGGAGCGGCGGTAGGCATCTCGAAAGATACGATGGATCGCGCAGAAGCGCTTGTGCAATCGGGTATCGACGTACTTGTCGTTGATTCGGCGCATGGTCATCATATAAATATTCTTGAAGCGGTTCGCAAGCTGCGCGCAACGTACCCGGATCTTACGATCATTGCAGGCAACGTTGCAACGGGTGAAGCTACGCGTGACTTGATCGAAGCAGGAGCATCGGTCGTTAAGGTCGGTATCGGTCCTGGTTCGATCTGTACGACTCGCGTTATTGCAGGTATCGGCGTTCCGCAAATTACAGCAATCTACGATTGTGCATCGGTAGCACGCGAATACAACGTTCCAGTTATCGCTGACGGCGGTATCAAGTATTCCGGTGACATTACGAAAGCAATCGCAGCTGGCGCAAGCGTCATTATGATCGGCAGCTTGTTCGCGGGAACGGCTGAGAGCCCTGGCGAGACGGAAATTTTCCAAGGCCGCAGCTTCAAAGTATACCGTGGCATGGGATCGCTTGGCGCGATGAAAGAAGGCAGCAAGGACCGTTACTTCCAAGAGAACGAGAGCAAGCTCGTTCCGGAAGGCATCGAGGGCCGCGTACCTTACAAAGGGCCGCTAGCCGATACGGTTCACCAATTGCTCGGCGGACTTCGTTCGGGTATGGGTTATTGCGGTACGGCTTCGCTTGAAGCGCTTCGCAACGACACGCAATTTGTACGCATTACGGGTTCGGGTCTCCGTGAGAGCCATCCGCATGACGTTCAAATTACGAAAGAAGCACCAAACTACTCTCTATAATAGACCCGACTAACGGGATAACAGCCAGACAGGGATTTGCGTATACTACGCTTGTCCTTGTCTGGTTTTCTTTGATGTGCAATTCCCTTATAATTGGTGAGAGATTACTCATTTAGGTAACTGTTCAAAGAGGTTTAATTGTATTGGTTTGTTATGTTACAATTAACAACGGACAATCCAAGTGGGAAAAGGGGAGACGACGTTGAAGGTTATGGTTAGACCGGTTCGGTTTTTGTCGGTCATCGCTGCAAGTTTGGCGATTTGGATGGTAATGCTATCGTTTAATACTGCGGTAGTAGAGGCGCAAGGTTACGATAATAGACCAAGTACGGAAAACTCACTAGGATTGCAGGTTAAATCGGCAATACTGATTGATGCGGACACCGGCCAGGTGTTGTTCCAGGTGAACAAGGACGAGCCGCTGCCGCCAGCGAGTATGACGAAGCTTATGACAGAGTATATCGTGTTAGAGGAAATTAAGGATGGCCGCTTAAAATGGGATCAGATCATTTCGGTAAGCCCAGAAGCTGCAGATACAGAACCTTCGGAATCGCAAATATATTTGGCTGAGGGCGACCAGCACTCGGTCAGGGACTTATATATAGCAATGGCAGTTGGATCAGCTAATGACGCGACTCGCGCGCTTGCAACGGAAATTGCAGGCACAGAGCAAGCTTTTGTCGACAAAATGAACGAAACGGCTAAAAATCTTGATCTCAAATCAGCCGTATTCACAAGCGCAACGGGCTTCGAACCGAATACCGTTATTTCGGTATCCGATGTGGCGAAGTTGTCGCAAATTATTTTGAAAGAGCATCCAGAGTTTTTGGAATTCTCCAGCATGCAGGAATACAAGTTCCGTCCGCGCGACACAGCGCCGATGGTTAACTTCAACTATATGCTTGGCGCTAATAAGAACAAGTCGGGTCTTGCTTTCTTAGCCTATGAGGGCGTTGACGGCATGAAGACCGGCTTTATCGAAGAGGCGGGCTACAACTTCACAGGTACGGTAAAACGCGGCGATATCCGTTTCATTAGCGTTGTTATGGATACGGCTACGAAAAACTCGCGTTTCCAAGAAACGGCGAAGCTGTATAACTACGCATTCAGCACTTTTGAGAAAAAGACGGTATTGCCGCCGAAATCTGTGGTAGAAACGATCCAATCGGTAAAAGTTAAAAAAGGCGCAAAAAAGAGCGTAAATGTCGTAACGGACAAAGACATTACATTCATGGTTAAGAAAGGCGTCGAGCCTAAGGTCGAGCTCATCGGCAGCCAAGTGAAGTCGGAAGATGAGCTTGTTGCTCCGATTCCAGCTGGAACGGCTGTAGGCACAGTGACTTATAAGTATACCGATGCCGAACTGAACATCACGACCGAGTACACGGTTAACTTGGTGACGACGGATGAAGTGGCGAAAGCCGGCTGGTTCAAGCTGATGTTCCGAGCAATTGGCGAGTTTTTCTCCGGATTGTTTAACGGGATCATCAATATGTTCTAATTGTTTGCCTCGCGAGGCAAATCTAGGGTTGTCGATTAATCGGGCTTCCTGTAAAATCAATGGTTAGTACAACTTCGGCAAGAAACAATGACAATGGTCGAAAATAGGAGGATTTGTAGGATGGAAACAGGTACATCGCGCGTAAAACGCGGAATGGCAGAAATGCAAAAAGGCGGCGTCATTATGGACGTCATGAACGCTGAGCAAGCAAAGGTAGCAGAAGCAGCAGGTGCAACGGCAGTTATGGCACTTGAGCGCGTACCTTCCGATATTCGTGCAGCAGGCGGCGTAGCCCGTATGGCTGACCCGACAATCGTCGAAGAAGTGATGAAGGTTGTTTCGATACCGGTTATGGCGAAAGCACGTATCGGTCACTATGTTGAAGCAAAAGTGCTCGAGTCGATGGGCGTTGACTATATCGATGAGTCGGAAGTATTGACTCCAGCAGATGAAATTTTCCACATTAGCAAAAACGAGTTCACGATTCCGTTCGTATGCGGAGCGAAGGACCTTGGCGAAGCTCTTCGTCGTATCCAAGAAGGTGCAGCAATGCTTCGTACGAAAGGTGAACCGGGAACAGGCAACATCGTTGAAGCGGTTCGTCACCTTCGTCTCATTAACGGCCAAATTCGCAAAGTACAAGGCTTGTCGAAGGACGAGCTCTACAATGAAGCGAAAGTTCTTGGCGTACCTTATGACCTGCTTCTTCAAATTCACGAGACAGGCAAGCTTCCTGTCGTTAACTTCGCAGCTGGCGGCGTAGCAACACCATCTGACGCAGCGCTTATGATGCACCTTGGCGCTGACGGCGTATTCGTTGGATCCGGTATCTTCAAATCCGACAGCCCTGAGAAATTCGCTCGCGCTATCGTTGAAGCTACAACGCACTACCAAGATTACAAATTGATTGCGGAAGTATCCAAAAACTTGGGAACGCCAATGAAAGGCATTGAAATTTCCAAGCTTGATTCTTCGCAACGCATGCAAGATCGCGGTATCTAAATTTCAGAATTCATATAGTGAGTAATACGCGGACGCCGGCTTTGTGCAGATTATTGCGCGGCCGGCTTCAGCTTCGTAAAGGAAGGCGATTGGGTCATGAAGATTGGCGTACTTGCGCTTCAAGGCGCGGTGGCAGAGCATATACGAAGTTTGGAGGCGGCGGGCGCGGAAGCGGTCGCCGTTAAGCGAGTCGAGCAGCTTGAAGAGCTTGAGGGGCTTGTAATCCCCGGCGGAGAGAGCACGACGATCGGTAAGCTGATGCGCCAATACGGCTTCATTGATGCCGTAAGAGCGTTCGCTGGACAAGGAAAGCCATTATTCGGCACTTGCGCAGGTCTTATTGTACTCGCAGAAGAGATTGAAGGCCAAGAGGACGCGCATCTGCGCCTCATGGACATGACCGTGGCAAGAAATGCATTCGGCCGCCAACGGGAAAGCTTCGAGACGGATCTCGATGTGAAAGGGATTAACGAGCCGATCCGTGCCGTATTCATCCGTGCGCCGCTTATTAAGAAGGTAGGCAAGGACGTTGACGTATTGTCTACATACAAGGACGAGATCGTGACGGCAAGACAAGGCCATCTGCTTGCGGCATCGTATCATCCGGAATTGACGGACGATTATCGTCTGCACGCTTATTTCGTCGATATGGTGAAGGAAGCGGCAGCGAGCAAGGCTTAGATTGTAGGGGGGTTAACTAACGTGCTTGACGTGAAGCTGTTAAGAAATGAATTCGAGAAGGTTGAGCAGGCGCTTCGCAACCGCGGCGCATCGCTTGATCTTATTGCTGGTTTTCCGGTCTTGGATAGTAAGCGCCGCGAGCTGATTACAGAGACGGAGCAGCTGAAGAATCGCCGCAATGTTGTATCGCAAGAGGTTGCCAAGCTGAAGAAGTCGGGCGGCGACGCAGAAGCTCTTATCGTGGAGATGAGAGAAGTAGGCGATCGCATCAAGGAGCTTGACGAGGAGCTGCGCGTACTTGAGGTTCAAGTAGACGAACTGACGCAGGCGATTCCGAACATTCCAAGCGAGACGGTTCCAGTCGGCGCATCGGAAGAAGATAATGTAGAAATTCGCAGAGTCGGCGAGCTTCCATCTTTCGCGTTCGAACCAAAGCCGCATTATGAGTTGGCTCAATCGCTGAACATTCTAGACTTCGAGCGTGCGGGCAAAGTAACGGGATCGCGCTTCACGTTCTATCGCGGCCTTGGCGCGCGTCTAGAACGCGCTCTGATCAGCTTCATGATGGATCTGCACAGCGATCAGCATGGTTACGAGGAAGTATTGCCTCCGTACATCGTTAACCGCGACAGCTTGTTCGGAACAGGACAGCTGCCGAAGTTCGAAGAGGACTTGTTCAAACTGTCTGACTCTGATTATTTCCTGATTCCTACGGCTGAAGTACCGGTGACGAATCTTCACCGGGATGAGATTCTCTCGGCTGAAGATCTACCCAAATATTTCGTCGCTTACAGCTCATGCTTCCGTTCTGAAGCAGGCGCAGCAGGTCGCGATACACGGGGCTTGATTCGCCAGCATCAGTTCAACAAGGTTGAGCTTATTAAGCTGACGAAGCCGGAAGAATCGTACGACGAGCTCGAGAAGATGACGGCTAATGCGGAGAAGGTGCTTCAACTGCTGGGCTTGCCATACCGTGTTCTAGCGCTCTGTACGGGCGATATGGGCTTCACAGCGGCGAAGACGTACGATCTTGAGGTTTGGCTACCAAGCGCAGGCACATACCGCGAGATCTCTTCCTGCTCGAACGTAGAGGACTTCCAAGCGCGCCGCGCTGCTATTCGTTTCAGAAGAGACGCGAAGAGCAAGCCGGAGTTCGTGCATACGCTTAACGGATCCGGTCTTGCGGTCGGCCGCACGTTCGCGGCGATTGTCGAGAATTATCAGCAAGAAGACGGATCGATTACGATCCCGGAAGTATTACGTCCGTATATGGGCGGCATCAGTTCGATTCCTTCTGCTCAGTAATTTATTGAAATATTGTCCATGGGCCGAAAATAAAGTTGCTTCTCGTTTTTGGCCTGTGGTACAATAGCTTTTGTCACGATTAGATGTGGAGAGGTACCGAAGCGGTCATAACGGGGCGGTCTTGAAAACCGTTAGGGTGCAAGCCCACATGGGTTCGAATCCCATCCTCTCCGCCATATACAAAAAAACAAGTCGATTCCTGAAAAGGAATCGTTTTTTTGTGTATGGCGGGTTGGGATTCGAACGGGGCATCTCCGCTTCACGGCCCGTTCGAATCCCAACCCGCCATACAC
>NZ_JBFRGE010000140.1:0-8233 GCF_052115185.1 Paenibacillus sp. 2TAB19
GGCCATAGCAAATCTTGCTTCACCAGCGTCGGAACCGTATAGTTTCTTGGCGACATCGTCCGTCTTGGCAGAAACTATACGGTTCCGACGCTGGTGAAGCAAGATTTGCTATGGCCGGTTGACGAATATACGAAAAACGCGAAAGTATTCCATCAGAAAACAACTAGCGAATTTTTCACTTATGAAGGCAAAGGGTATGCATTCACAGAAGACCAAGGMGGCCTTATCCAAGGTATTTTCTACAATCGGACGCTTATGAGCCAGCTTGGCATCAAAGCGCTTCAAGATTATGTGAACGAAGACAATTGGAACTGGGATACGTTCATTCAAGTTGCGAAAGAAGCTAACAAAGACACGAATAACGACGGCAAGCTGGATACTTGGGGACTTGCAAACTCCCAAGTCGCAGAGCACGCGCTATACTCCAACGGAGCTTACCTGACCAAGGGCGACAAACAAAACTTGGAGGATCCAGCTACGCAAGAAGCATTGAATTTCTTGTCGAAAATGGCAACGGAGCAAGTGTACAGACCGACAGAGGGCGGGGACTGGACAGAGCCGGGACAATTCTTCCGTCAAGGCAACACACTTATGTATGCAGGCGCTATGTACGAATTGAACGGCTTCAAAACGGATATGCCAGATGCGGACATTGGCTTCTTGCCGTTCCCGAAAGGCCCAAGCGCGACCGAATATCATTCCGGTGAAGGCGCATTCCAAGCGCTTACAATTCCGAAGTCGGTCGAGAATCCGGAGCAGCTCCTCTACATCTGGGAGAAAATCAACGATATCGATTCCGAATACGATTATCCGGGCCAAGCAAGCCTAGAATCGTCTTTCAGCAACGAAGACGACATTAACAATGCGCGGAGCGCGCTTGCAGGCTTGCAAGTATTCGATCATGGCACCTACGGCGATGCCTTGAAGTATTGGGACTTCATCGGAGAGATCAACAGCGGAGTATCGGTGTCCACTGTTGTTGAGAAATACAAACCGGTGTTCCAATCGGCGATTGATGCGGTGTACGGTTCGTAATCTATTGTAACGAGTGACCGACAGTCCCCATTAGAAGTCATTCTAAGGGGACTGTTATTGAATTTAACTTCTTGCTGCAGGAGGGAGAAAAGTTGAACTTCAGAAAGAAGAACTACGTCGCGATTATACTCGTTCTCGCCGTACTGGCAACGTCTATATGGGCGTTCTACCCTTCGGATTCATCCGATAGCGGACGCGCCATGGCAATGGCGGATTTCAGCGCCGTTACGGGATCGGCAGGAGAAGACAGCTACGATATGTACTTGGATAGCTACTCGGCTGCTGAAAGGCCGGAAGAGATCATCCGCATTGAAGGTGAGAGCTTCTCGGAATCGACCGGTGACGGGTTTGAAACAACGGATCAATTGGAAGGATTGGATGGCAAGGCGGTTGTCACACCGGAGTCAGGCACCATTCAGTGGAATGTGCAAGTAAAGCAAGCGGGTATGTACAATGTGAGAATCCATTATTTGCCGATCGAGGGTAAGAGCTCTGCGATCGAAAGACAGTTTGCCATAAACGATAAAGTCCCTTTTAAAGGCGCGGAGATTCTATTATTCGATCGGGTTTGGGGTAATCGACAGGACGAAATCGGACGAGACGATCGCGGCAACGAAATCAGGCCACGGCAAGTAGAGAAGCCGGCATGGCAGCTCGGAAGCTTCAATGATCGCAATGGATATTATGATGAGCCTTACTCCTTTTACTTTGAGAGCGGGCAGCAATCGATTTCCTTGACGGCCTTAAGGGAACCGATGGCGATTGATTATATTGAACTTTACCAGAACCAAGCTTTGATGACTTACGAGGACTTAAAGAAGAAGTATGAGACCGAGGGCATCAAGCCCGCCGTCGACCAATACATCGAAATTCAAGCCGAGGACGCGGTCGCCAAGTCATCGCCTACGTTGTATCCTCTGTCGGACCGGTCGAGCCCGACTGTCGTTCCGTACAACGTGTCTAAGCTGCGAATCAATACGATCGGCGGGACAAATTGGAAGCTCCCCGGGCAGTGGATCGAATGGGAGTTCGAGGCGCCTGAGGACGGCTTATACCAAATTGCGTTGAAGCAGAAGCAGGATCAGCTGCGGGGCGTGTATGCCACTCGAAGCTTGACGATCGATGGACAGATGCCGTTTCAGGAAATGAAGCGCCTGCGGTTTAACTTCGACATGGAATGGAAGATGAACGTGCTTGGCGGCGATGAGCCGTATTTGTTCCATTTGACGARGGGAACGCATCGTATTCGCATGATGGTGTCGCTCGGCGATATCGCGCCGCTTATTCGTACGATCGAATCGAGCGTGCTGCAGTTGAATGAGATGTATCGCAAAATATTGATGATTACGTCGAATACTCCCGATCCGTTCCGCGATTACCAGCTGGAGAAGCGGATTCCGGATATGGTAACGACGTTCGAGGAGCAAGCCGGCATCATCCAAAGCGTAGCCGATTATTTGGAGCAATCGACCGGCGAACGCAGCGACAAGGTGGCTGTTCTTCATACGATGGTCGGGCAATTGAAGGAAATGATCGAGAATCCGGAGACAGTCGGTAATCGCTTAGGCGCGTTCAAAACGAATGTTGGCGGACTTGGCACATGGATTCTTACGGTGCGTGAGCAGCCGGTTGCACTAGATTATTTGATCATATCCTCGCCGGGCAAGAAGCTTCCAAGAGCGGAAGCAACGATGTTCGAGGAGGTCAAGCATGAGCTTGGCGCTTACATTGCTTCTTATACCGAGGATTATGACAGCATCGGAAATACGAGCGAAGAGCAAGACAGCAGGATCACAGTCTGGGTAACGACAGGCAGGGATCAGGCGCAGGTGCTTAAGAGCTTGATCGACGACTCCTTCACGCCGGATTCGAAAGTCGCGGTAGACTTAAGGCTCGTTCCAGGCAACATATTGCTGCCGGCAACGCTTGCTGACGAAGGTCCGGATGTTGCGATGCAGATTGGAGAAGACGTTCCCGTGAACTACGCCATGAGGGGAGCGGCGGCAGACTTGACGCAATTCGACGATTTCGAGGAAGTCGCAGCACGTTTCCAAGACAGCGGACTTACGCCGTATAAGTATGACAGCGGCGTGTATGCCTTGCCGGAGCAGCAATCGTTCCCGATGCTCTTCTACCGCAAGGATATTCTCGAAGAGCTGGATCTTGCCCCACCGCAGACTTGGCAGGATATTTACAACATGATCTCGGTCCTCCAAAAGCATAATATGGAATTTTGGCTTCCGATCGAGGCGTCAAATGCGAGTCTCGTGCCGAATGCGACATTCTCCGCGCTGCTTTATCAAAATGGCGGCGAGTTCTACCAGGATGAAGACAAAAAGACTGCGCTCGATACAGACATCTCCATGGAAATGTTTAAAAAGTGGACGCAATTTTATACCAACTACAAATTTCCTGTCATTGCTGACTTCCCGAACCGCTTCCGTACGGGAGAAATGCCGATCGGCATCGCGGATTATACGACCTATAATATGCTGACGGTATTGGCTCCGGAAATTAAAGGGCTATGGGATTTCACGCTCGTTCCTGGTACGGAGCAGGCAGACGGCACCGTCAATCATCAGGTAGCCAGCCATACGACGGGCGTCATGCTGATGGAAAACGCCGATAACAAAGAAGCTTCGTGGGAGTTCATGAAATGGTGGACCAGCAAGGAAACCCAAATTGCGTACGGACGTGAGATGGAAGGCCTGATGGGCGAAGCCGCGCGTTATCCGACGGCTAATGCCGAAGCGCTTGAGGAATTGCCATGGCCGGTCAAGGACTACAACAATTTGGCAAGTCAGTGGGAATGGGTAAGAGGCATTCCGCAAGTGCCGGGCGGCTACTTTACAGGACGCCATCTGGACAACGCCTTCCGTAGAGTAGTCAATGCGAGCGAGAACCCTCGAGAAGCCTTAAACGATTACGTCCTGTATATTAACGACGAAATCGAAATCAAGCGCAAAGAATTCAATTTACCGTATTAGTTTGGGGGTGGAATCCATTGCAAGCCGAAACAACCAGTCAAGCCGTGCCTAACCTTATCCATCCGAAGAAGAAATCGAGATTGGCCAATGTATGGACGGAATTGAAGAAAAACAAACATTATTATTTTTTGATGAGTCCGTACATGTTGATTTTCTTCACGTTTACGGTCATTCCGGTCGTGTTTTCTTTAATTCTCAGTTTCTTTTATTTCAACATGCTCGAATTTCCGCGTTTCGTCGGATGGCAGAACTATTCCAGGCTGTTTCTGAACGACGATATCTTTATGATCGCAGTGAAGAACACCTTCCTCTTCGCGATTATTACCGGACCGGTCAGCTATATCGCGTGCTTCTTCTTTGCATGGATTATCAACGAGCTGTCGCCTAAGGTGCGGTCGGTCATGACTTTGATCTTCTACGCGCCGGCTATTTCCGGCAACGTATTTTTCATTTGGCTGATCGTATTTTCGGGCGACCGCTACGGCTATTTGAACGGATTCCTGATTAAGTTCGGATTTATACTGGAACCGATTCAATGGCTGACCAATGAACAATACATTCTTATGATTGTTATGATCGTACAGCTGTGGCTCAGCCTGGGCACTAGCTTCCTCSCCTTTATCGCAGGTTTGCAGACGATCGACCGGACGCTGATCGAGGCGGGCGTCGTAGACGGAATCAAGAACCGCTGGCAGGAGCTATGGTTCATTACGCTTCCTTCGATGAGACCGCAGCTCATGTTCGGCGCCGTCATGCAAATTACGGGATCGCTCGCGGTCGCCGATATTACCGTAGCGCTGGCAGGCTTTCCGAGCGTTAACTATGCAGCGCATACGATCGTTACGCACTTGATGGACTACGGCACCATTCGTTTCGAAATGGGTTATGCGTCCGCCATTGCGACCGTACTATTCTGCATCATGATCGGAACGAATAAGTTGACGCAAAAATTGCTCAGAAAGGTAGGTGAGTAACGTTGGTCGTTAAATTGATGGCCGCATTCCGAACGCCGAAGAGGCTTAACCGTTCGTTTGCCGTCAGCTTTATCTTATTCGCGTTTCTCGCCGTGTTCGGTGCGTTCATGGCGCTTCCGCTGCTTTATGCGGTGAATAACGCCTTCAAACCGCTGGACGAATTGTTCATTTTCCCGCCGCGCTTCTTCGTGAACAATCCGACATTGGATAACTTTTACGATTTGGTCGCCTTGATGGGCAATTCCTGGGTACCTTTGTCACGTTATATCGCCAATACGCTGCTTATTACGCTAATCGGCACAGCAGGACATATATTGCTTGCTTCGGCAGCAGCATACCCATTGGCGAAATACAACTTTCTTGGTTCTAAAGGGCTGTTCTCGATCGTCGTCCTGTCGCTAATGTTCTCGGGACATGTAACGGCCATTCCGAACTACATGGTGATGTCTTGGCTGGGCTGGATCAATTCCCATGCTTCGATTATCGTTCCATCGCTCGCGTTTCCGCTCGGGCTGTTCCTGATGAAGCAATTCATCGAGCAGCTTCCGACGGCTCTGCTGGAAGCGGCCAAAATCGATGGAGCGAGCGAATACCGGATATATTGGAGCATCGTCATGCCGAACGTAAAGCCGGCTTGGCTGACGCTTATGATCCTGCAGTTTCCTGCGTTATGGGGAACCGATGGGGGCAACTTCATTTACAGCGAAAATTTGAAGACGCTCCATTACGCGCTCGGTCAGATCACTTTGGGAGGTATCGCTCGTGCAGGCGTCGGCGCTGCCGTCGCTCTTATCCTGATGGTCGTTCCGATATCGCTCTTCATCATCTCTCAGAGCAGCGTCATTCAGACGATGGCCACCTCCGGGATGAAAGATTAGAAGGGAGACTTGCACGATGTTGAAGAGCAAGACAAAACTAAGAGCTTATCTTCTTGCGGCAATGTGCTGCGTATTCGGCATAAGCGCGGGTGGTTCTCTTGCGCATGCGGCGGATGGAGGGGCCTCCTATAACTATTCCGTTTGGGGCGATACGGTTGTATCTCCTTCCGCTTATGAAGCGACGGAATTGTTGACAGGCGATAAGCTGGGTGTCGGGGTATTCAAAGATCCGAGCGATCTTCATGTAACGCCGGACAACGAAATATACGTTCTCGATTCCGGCAACAATCGTATCGTTGTGTTGGATGAGGACTACAGCGAGGCGACGGTGATCGACTCCTTCGAGCGCGAAGGCCAGACCGAAACGTTCCTGAACCCGCAGGGGATCTTCGTCTCGGATGAGAAGCATCTGCTGATCGCCGATACAGGGAACAAGCGYGTCGTACATCTCGACGAAGAGGGCCGCTTGGTGAACATTGTCGAGAAGCCCTCGTCCGAGCTGCTGAAGGAGAATTTCGACTTCCAGCCTGTTAGGGTCATCATGGACAAAGCACAGCGCATCTATGTGATGGCGACGGGCGTGTTCGACGGACTAATGGAATTTAGCGCGGAAGGAACGTTTACATCGTTCATCGGAGCGAACCGCGTATGGGTCGATCCGGTGGAGCTGTTCTGGAAGCGGCTGTCGACGAAAGCGCAGCGCAGCCAAATGGTCATGTTCACGCCAACCGAATTTACGAACATGGATATTAACGATGAAGGCTTCATCTACGCGACGAGCGGCGATATGGGCGACTCGATTCGGAAGCTGAACGCGCAAGGCAGCGATATATTGCGGAGAACGGGCTATTTCAATCCGATAGGCGACATTAATTATAGGCCCGCGGACGGGCGTTCACGGTTAATTGATGTCGATGTTACAGACAGCGAGATCTATTCTGTTCTTGACTCGAAGAAAGGCCGAATCTTTACGTACAACGGCGATGGACACTTCATGTACGTGTTCGGCGGCATGGGCAACCGGATCGGCGAATTCAATACGCCGGTAGCGATAGAACGTGTCGGGGATGATTTCCTCGTACTGGACAAGGCGTTCGGTGAAATAACCGTATTCCAAACAACCGAATACGGGCGGACTTTGAACGAAGCGGTCAGAAGTTACTACCGCGGCGAGGAAGAGAAGTCGTTCGAGCTCTACGAACAAACGATTAATATGAACGCGAATCTGGATTTCGCTTATTCCGGTATCGGGAAGTCGATTCTAAGGCAAGGCGATTATGACGATGCAATGCGTTATTTCAAACAGAGTTTGGACCAGCGCAATTATTCGAAGGCGTTCCTCCTTCACCGAAAGGAAGTGCTGAGGGAACATTTCGGCATCATTATGACCGTGATCTTCGGTTTGATCGCCATCGTCCTGCTCACAAGGGCATACCGGAAAATGTTGGATAGAAAGAGGGGCGTTTCGGTTGAATAAAGAGCTTATTAAATTTCCGTTGTATGTGATCACGCACCCCTTTAACGGTTATTGGGAGCTGAAATACGAACAGAGCAAGAAGCTGAATCTTATCATGTCGTTCGGTATTCTGCTGTTGCTCATCCTGACCAATGTCTTAGGCAGCCAGTACAGCGGTTTTCTGGTCCATATTTATAATCCGGACCAAATGAACAGCCTGATGGAAATTACGTACGTGATCGTTCCTGTCTTGTTCTGGTGCGTGGCCAATTGGTCGCTTACCACACTAATGGATGGAGAAGGGAAGTTTGTAGATATTTTCACGTCGACCTGCTTTGCGCTCGTGCCGATGGTCATTATCAACTTCCCGTGGATATGGCTGAGCAACGTAATTTCCTTGCAGGAGACGACGTTCTATTATTTCTGCAACAGCTTTGCCGTTTTATGGTCGATGTACCTGTTGTTTGTTGGAAACATGACCGTGCACCAATTTACGCCTAGCAAAACAATCCTAACGATTGCGCTGTCGCTTGTGGCGATCGGCTTCATGGCGTTCCTGTGTCTATTGTTCTTTAGCTTGCTTCAACAAATAGTGTCTTTCGTCACTATTATTTATCAAGAAATCACCTTGAGGAACTGAGGAAGGAGGAACGAAAGATGCGTATGGCCAGAAATGCCGTCTTGTCTGCGGTTCTTGCTGCAGGGCTGCTGGTCGCCGGTTGTTCCGGCGCGGGCAACGCCAATCAAACGAACGATGAGCAGCAGCTGGAGGCTGCATTCGAGCAAGGCAAGGCGCTTAACGCTTCGTTCACGGATACGCGTATCGCGGGAATGAAGGGGATCGCCGAGAATGACCTGCTTCGGCTGTTCATTAACGACGAGACGGGCGCTATAGCTGTGCTT
>NZ_JBFRGE010000141.1:0-8230 GCF_052115185.1 Paenibacillus sp. 2TAB19
AGCAGAAGCCGCTGAACGTATACACAAAAATTTTGGTCCGCGCGACAGGAAGACCCATGAGCAAAGCCGATTGCTCACTGCCGCCAATCGCATACGTATTGCGTCCGAATCGCGTATAATGCGCCAAGTAGATTGCACCAGCAACTACGAGCAAAGCAATAATAACGCTGATCGAAATGAAGTGACCGCCAGGCATCTTAATCTTCGTCTGCGCAACGCTTGTATAGAAGCTGTTGTCAATCGTTATCGTATTGATACTGATGACATAACAAAGTCCCCGCGCGAGAAACATGCCYGCAAGCGTGGCGATGAACGGCTGGATTTTGAAATAATGAATGATTGCGCCCATAGCGCTTCCGAACAAGCTGCCGATCAGCAGCACTAGCGGAATAACGACCGCCGGAGGCCAGCCTTGCTGCTGGACGAGCGTTGCCGAGATCATCGTCGTTAGCGCAATCATCGATCCGACAGACAAGTCGATGCCCCCGGATACGATGACGAAGGTCATTCCTACCGCCGCGACAATCAAGAATGCGTTGTCGATGAGCAGATTATAGAGCACTTGCATGGAGAAAAAGCCMGTGTATCGGAACGATCCCGCGGCGAACATAAGCCCCAGCAAGCAGACGGTTATCACAATCGGCAAATATTGTTTCTTAAGCATGGCGCTTCACCTCCTGTTCGAGCGGATACTTGCGCATTTTGAACCGCTGCACGAGCGATTTGCGGAATGCCTCCGATTGAACTAGGCAAACGATTAGAACGACGATTGCTTTCACGACTAACGTAATCTCTGGACGAACGCCAATAATATAGATCGTTGTCGTGAGCGTCTGAATAATGAGAGCGCCGATGACGGTGCCCATCAAGTAGAAACGTCCGCCGTTCAGCGATGTGCCGCCAATAACGACGGCAAGAATGGCATCAAGCTCATACCATAACCCTGCATTATTGCCGTCCGCGCTGGATACGTTCGAGCTTAGCAGCAGCCCGGCAACCCCTGCGCATAATCCGCAAAATACATACACGGCGAACATGACTGCGCGTGAGCGAATGCCCGCCAGACGGCTGGCAGTCGGATTGCCGCCGACCGATTCAATGAACATGCCAAGCGCCGTACGCCTGGTGAGCAGCGCGGCCGCAAGCAGAACGATGAGGACAACATAGATGGAGAATGGCAAAGATCCTAATGCTCCTGCACCAATGTAGTTATACGTGCTGCTATTCACGGTAATAATCTGTCCGCCCGATATGAGCTGCGCAACACCGCGTCCCGCAACCATCAGAATCAACGTGGCAATAATAGGCTGAATGCCGAATACAGAGACGAGCAAGCCGTTCCAAAGGCCTAGCACAACCGAAACGAGCAGCGCAAGAGCTACCGCAAGCATGACAAGACTGAGCCCATTCTGATCCGATCCTTTGCTGATTAACAAACAAGCGATTGCTCCTGATATGGCGACGACAGAACCAACGGACAAATCAATGCCTTTGGTTGCGATAACAAGCGTCATTCCGATTGCAACCAATATAAGCGGCGCGCCGAAATTCAGAATGTCGATTAAGCTGCCGTACATCTGCCCATTCCTCAGCTCGATTCGGAAAAATGCCGGCGAATACAACAAATTGAACAGCAACAATGCACCGAGTACGGTCAGCGGCCAGAATAAGTGATGCTTTACCATTCTCTTAACCTCCTGCGATGGCCTGCATCACTTGCTGCTGGCTCATTTCATCATCTGTCATTACTTTTACGACATGCCGATCGCGCAATACCGCGATTTTATCGCTGACGCGCAGCACCTCCTCAAGCTCCGAGGAAATGAACAGCACCGACATTCCCTTCTCTGCTAGGGAGAGCACAAGCTTCTGAATTTCAGCCTTAGCTCCAACATCAATGCCTCTCGTTGGTTCATCCAGAATAAGCAGCTTCGGCTCGGTTAGCAGCCATCTAGCTAGAATGACCTTCTGCTGATTGCCGCCGCTTAAGTTTTTGACGAGATGCTCCGGATTGGGAGGGTTAATGTTAATCACCTTGATATATTCGTCCGCAATCTCATCCTGCTTCTTGCGGCTAATGGTCTTAAACCATCCACGGCTCGCCTGCATAGCCAATATAATGTTTTCTCTTACGGTCAGCTCTTCTATGATGCCTTCCGTCTTCCGATTCTCCGAGCAAAATGCAATCCCGTGATCGATCGCTTGTCTAGGCGAAGCAATGGCCTTCGTTGCGCCTTGCACCGACAGCATGCCCTGATCGGAGCGATCCGCGCCGAACAACAGCCTTGCAAGCTCCGTTCGGCCAGAGCCGAGCAGCCCGGCTAGCCCGACCACCTCGCCATTGTGAATACGCAAATCAAACGGTTCAATCGCTCCTTTTCGACCTAGCCTCAGCGCTTCTGCCGTTACTTGTGACAGCTCTTTGCTTGCAGAACCGTGGGCCTTCGGCAATTGCTCAAGCTCGATGAACGCCTTGCCAATCATCTTCGATACGAGCTCTATACGGCTCAGCTCGGAGGCTGCATATTCACCGATAAACTCCCCGCCGCGGAGAATGGTAATGCGATCTGATATTTCATACACTTGATCAAGGAAATGCGTGACGAACAAGATGGCGAGCCCTTCGGACTTCAACTTGTTCATGACCTGGAACAGCTGCTTTACCTCATTGCGATCAAGGCTTGAGGTTGGCTCATCCAGAATAAGCACTTTCGCCGATATATTAAGCGAACGCGCGATAGCGATAAGCTGCTGCACGGCTACCGAATACGCATTCAGCGGCTTTGTTACGTCGATATGAAGATGCAATCGTTCCTCCAGCAGCTTTTGGGCTTCCGCGTGCATCTGACTCCACCTGATTTTCCCGAAACGCCGCGGCTCTCTGCCGATGTAAATATTTTCCGATACAGATAAGTTAGGGCATAGATTGACTTCTTGATAGACGGTGCTAATGCCAGCAAGCTGCGCTTCCAACGGACTGTTGATATGCACGGATTTGCCTGCAAGCTGGATTTCTCCATTGTCTATGGAATAGACGCCTGTAAGCACTTTGATCAGCGTCGACTTGCCAGCTCCGTTCTCCCCCATTAATGCGTGAACCTCGCCGGGAAACAATCGAAAGCTTACGTCCGTAAGCGCCTTGACCCCTGGAAACTGTTTGTGTATGCCGCTCATGGCCAGAATCGGCTCTTGTACCTTCTTCATCGTTGCTTCCCCCTTCTATGGAGAAAAAAGCCACCCGCATCCGTCCAGCATGAGAGTGGCTTATCTCTAATCTCTATCCCGTAACGGTTAGTATTTGCGGTCAGGCAATGCTGCCTTCGCTTCCTCGGATGTGAATACGCCTTCTTCTGTCACAATGCGTTTGTCAATTTCCTTGCCTGCAAGAACGTCGTTAACCGCTTGCATCAGTTGTGGTCCAAGCAGCGGGTTGCACTCGACGATGAAGTTGATCTTTCCTTCGCTCGCCGCAATGAAGCCGTCCTTCACGCCGTCAACGGAGATGATAATAATGTCTTCGCCCGGTTTAAGTCCTGCAGCTTCGATCGCTTGGATAGCGCCCAGTGCCATATCATCATTGTGTGCATATAACACGTCGATATCTTTATGCGCTTTCAGGAACGATTGCATAACCTCTTTCCCTTTTGCACGAGTGAAGTCGCCTGTTTGCGAAGCGATCACTTTCAACTTGGAGTTGCCTTTAATGATCTCTTCGAAGCCAGCTTTACGGTCGATCGCAGGCGCTGAACCCGTCGTGCCTTGCAATTCAACGATGTTCACATCTTCAGTCGCATCCTTGAACTTATCGGACAGCCATTGACCAGCGCGGCGTCCTTCCTCAACGAAGTCCGAACCGATGAACGTTACGTACAACGAAGTATCCTTCGAATCAACGGCGCGGTCCGTTAGAAATACGGGGATGCCAGCATCCTTCGCTTCCTTAAGCACCGTATCCCAGCCCGATTCGACGACCGGCGAGAACGCGATGGCGTCTACCTTCTGCTGAATATAAGAACGGATTGCTTTAATTTGATTTTCTTGCTTTTGCTGAGCGTCGGAGAACTTCAGATCGAAGCCCGCTTCCGTTGCCGATGCTTTGATCGATTCCGTATTCGCTGTCCGCCAGCCGCTCTCTGCTCCTACTTGCGCGAAGCCGAGCGTAACTTTTTTGTCCGAACCGCTTGCCGGCTTGTTCTCCCCTTTGTTGTTCGTCCCCTCATTCGAACCGCCTCCGCATGCTGCCGCGAACAACATAAGACCCGTCAGCGCGATGGCCGTTCCAATCTTGCTTGCTTTCTTCATAGTTGTGTAACCTCCCTTTATCATTCACCGTTCTTGCGGTGTGAGGTCATTATAAAACGCTTTCAATCGTGCGAGATACGGAGTTCTATAGGAGTTAGGTTTGATTTATTTGGCAGTTTGCAAGCGGTCACAAAGCATGGTTTGTTTTTATGTTCAAAAAGTGGAATTTTTGGTCATTACTCCTTGAAGCGTAGCTGATCAAGCAGCAATTTGTTATAGTAATGATGAATATCATTTGTAAACGCCTTCATTTAAGCCAATATGAAAGGTTAACACACATACGATGAAGCTGATCCGATGGATCTCATCCAGTCTATGGGCAAAGCTATTGCTTATGTTCATAGCCTTAACGTCCATTCCGCTCATAGTGGTCGGTTTGGTCTCTTATCAGAAGTCTTACAACGCCGTATCCGGCCATAGCAAAGCAGCTACGATGCTTGTCGCAGACCAGCTCGGCCGCGATATCGACGTTTTATTCGAAGATACAGGCAAGCTGCTCGAGCTTGAGCAAAATCCGCAGGTGCTCCATTACCTGTTCTCGCAAAGCGATACATACGAGGACGCGAAAGCAATATTGAAGACGTTCGAGCTGTATCGCGAGACGAACAATTTCGAAAGCGTACTCAATATTACAATGGTCAATCTATACGGCCGGGGAATCAGCGAACGCAGAGGCGTATTTCAGGTCAATGTCAATCCGCTACGAAATCCGCATCTCCAGCATCTATTCAACAATTCCGGTGCGGTACTCATTATTCCGCCCACCGATGCCGATCCGCTCGATCGACTTGACGGCTTCCAATATCCGCAATCGAATGTCATATCGATCATGGCAACCGTCAAGCAAAGAATAACCCATGAGATTATCGGTTTTATCATTATTGATATTAACGATTCYGTCGTCGAGCAATTCTGCAACGATGTTCGCATTGGCAAGACCGGTTTCTTCTACGTCGTCGATCATTCCGGAACGCCTATTTTCAAGCCTTCTACTTTAAATCAAGCAGAAAGCGCGTTGAACACGGTTAACCTGCAGCCCTATATGAATGCGAAGAGTCATCAATTCGTTGATTCGAATAACGGCAAGCCGAAGTTTATCGTCTTCACCACCTCCGAACAGACCGGTTGGAAGATCGTCGGTCTTGTCCCGCTCCAAGAAATTGTCGAAGAAGCGAATGCGATTCGCAGACTTATTATTGTGAGCGTGCTTCTGAGCATCATCTTTGCCTTCACCCTTCATTTCTTCATTACGGCTCGCCTGACGAAGCCCGTGCAAGTGCTCAAGAACAAGATGCGATTAGCGGCTTCGGGATACCTTGAGGTGAAGGTCAGCACGAGCGGAAGAGATGAGATCGCCGATCTTGGCACGAGCTTCAACATTATGCTTGGCAAAATCAAGGCACTTCTCGATCAAAGCATCCGTGAGCAGAAGCAAATTCGCAAAGCCGAGCTGCGTGCGCTGCAAGCTCAAATCAATCCGCATTTTCTTTACAATACACTCGATTCGATCGTATGGATGGCAGAAGCCGGCAAGAACAGCCAAGTTATCCAGCTCGTACAGGCGTTGTCCCGCTTCTTTCGCATCAGCTTGAACAAAGGTCGCGATTGGATCACATTACGTGATGAGCTTGAGCATGTGCGCAGTTATTTGATCATCCAACAAATGCGTTACCGCGATATTTTGGACTATGCCATAGAAGTTGACGAAGAGCTGGTAGACTACTCGATTCTCAAAATGACGCTCCAKCCCATCGTCGAGAACGCACTCTACCATGGGATCAAAAATAAACGCGGCAAAGGTTTCATTAAGGTTACGGTAACAGCAGACTCGTCGTTATTGCTTATTACCGTAGAAGATAACGGTATCGGCATGAGCGCTGAGCGTTTGTCCACGCTGAGAGAGCAGCTTAGCTTGCAGCGGCAGCCGGATGAATCGGGGACGCAAGTATCGGGCGGTTTCGGTCTGCATAATGTCCATCAACGCATTAAGCTCTATTACGGGGAAGCCTTCTCTGTTCACATTGATAGTGTCGACCATGAAGGCACGAAAGTAACCATCTCTATTCCGAAGAAACGAGGATGACGCCGTTATGAAAAAAATTATGCTCGTCGACGACGAAATACTCGTAAGGGAAAGCATACGCGATTGCATTAATTGGGAGAAAGAAGGCTTCATTTATTGCGGAGACGCCTCCGACGGCGAAGTCGCATTGCCGCTCATTGAACAGCTTGAGCCTGATATCCTCATTACCGATATCAAGATGCCGTTCATGAATGGCATCGAGCTTTGTGAAATCGTACGTACCCGAATGCCTGACGTGAAGATCATTATATTAAGCGGGCATGACGAGTTCGAATATGCGAGAGCCGCCCTTCGCGTCGGTGCAATGGAATATTGCCTGAAGCCGGTAAGCGCTGCCGATATCATTAGGCTGCTGCAGGAAACGAGCAAAGTGATCGATAAGGAACGGCAAGAGCGAGAGCAGCGGCTATTGCTCCTTCAGATGCAAAGCAATAACGCAGTCAAGTCGCAGCAAAAGCTGCTAAATGACTTATGCTGCGGTCTCATTGCTACTGCAGAAGCGATGCATACGGCAGCTCAGCTTAACGTAACGTTGCATGCCAAGCATTACGTAACAGCTATTACCGATATTCGAGGCATTGATGGGCGTGAACGGTTAAACGCCGACCTCATTCAAGAAGCGGAACAGTTTATGCTGAGCGAGTTTTCATCACTGCCCATAAAGCTATTGACCTACAAAAGAAGCCAAACGGAGACCGTCTGGCTTCTTAAGGGAAATTCGATTCCGCAGCTTGAAGAGGCGCTCCATTATTTGCAAACGAACCTGAAAGATCAGCTTGAGCATTCATTTCCATGCGCCCTTGGTCTTGGCATAGGCAGCATCCAAGAACGGCTGCAAGGCTTGCATGCCTCCTATCTCGACGCCGAGGACGATAAGCATTGGCGCAGACTTTCGCAGCATAATCGACTGGCGCTATTCCATGCGGCTAGCCGGACGCAACAAGGACAATCGTCAATGCCCGACCGGCAGCGCTTCATCGATTTCCTAAAGCTGGGCTCCGAGCATGAAGCGGCAGAGCTACTTGCTTCACTTACCGACAGCTTGCGTCTTGTCGATTGGAAGGATTCCTTCTATGGCTATTATTTGTTGAATGATTATACGATTGAAGTACTTCAAACCGCGCATGGACTGCATTTCGCCTCTTCCTCCCCTGCCGAGACAATGAAGCAATTCGAGCAGAAGATGAGCATGGTTAGGAGCGCCAATGAAGCATACGCATATTTGCAATGGCTGCTCTCGCAGTACTGGCAATGGCGTTCGGGTGCTGCAGATAAATACTCGGAAATGCTCGAGCAAGTGAAAAGCTATATTGTCAAAAACTACGGCAACGACCAGTTGACGCTGCAGGATGTCGCAGACCATGCGATGGTAAGCCCCAGCCATCTAAGCAAAGTGTTCAGCCAGGAATGCGGCCAAACCTTTATTGAATTTCTAACCCAGACGCGCATTCGCAAAGCGATGGAGCTATTACTGTCGACGAGCTCCAAATCCTACGAAATTGCCCATCGTGTGGGCTATAACGATGCGCACTACTTTTCTAACTTATTCAAGCGGGTTACAGGATTAACGACAACGCAATATCGCAAGCAGCAGTTGCAGGGCAGCGGCTTGCACGCTGAAGGAGCATTACATGAGTTTAGCAGCCTGTAACGTGAAACGGATCAGTATCGTCGGTTTTTGCATGGTCATGCTCCTGCTATTTGCATCGGCTTGTACGGAGGATAACGTGCAGCCCAACAAAGATCTAACACCAAAACCGACTGCGTCCGCAGAAGCTACATCGCATCAATTCGGAATTATCTATCCTATGGCTCATCCTTACTATGAGACGGTAACACAAGCTG
>NZ_JBFRGE010000142.1:0-7195 GCF_052115185.1 Paenibacillus sp. 2TAB19
TAATGGTATAGCTGAATTCAGAACAGAGCGAATCCGCTCTGTTTTTTTTCTTTCATGATCAACTAGCAATAATTACCGCCAAACTTTTCATAGATTAGGAGCAACTCCCCTCCTCTTCCAGCGTCTAACTAAACGGACAACTGAGAGGAGAGTGGCAAATAGAGTGTTAAAAAAGAAGCTGATCGCTGCAGTTACGTTGCTGCTGCTGAGCAGTTCGCTGCTGGCTGGAACTTCGGGGAGCGGCGTTGCTGAGGCTTCTGCAAGTCTCGTAACGAAATACCGCGTCTATCAGAACGACCAAGCACTGCGGGAATTCCCGACAGAGAGCAAAGCGATTGCCTATGCGAAAAACGTCAGCTACAGCCATGTAGAAACCATTACTGGACGTACCTGGGTGTGGGACAATCTCCCTCGCTACAAAGTGTACAAAAACGGCATCTCGTCAAGCGCATGGGAATACCGGACATATGAGCAGGCGCTGGCATTCGCTAAGACACAAAGAAACGTACATATTCGCGATTTGGAGAACATTGGCTGGAAGTATGCGAATCATGCCAAGTTCAGATTGTATCAAGGTGACAAGACACAGCCGATATGGACGTTCACGACCATTGAGGCAGCGATCCAGGAAGCAAAGAAGTGGAGTAACGCACATATTGTCGATTTAACGAAAAACGCTTGGGTATGGGACAACTTAACCGCTGCCCAGAAGAAGGATCAGCGCGCTGCAGCAGCCGTCTATCAAATTAGCGTTGACGGTGTTCCAGCGAACAACGGCAAGCTGTACGGCTTCCTCTATGACGCCATCAAAAGTTCGTCTGTAATTCTAGGAAGTGAAGTCGTCAATACTGCGACAGGCATCGTACTCCATTCCAACGTGCTTGCCTACGAGGTTATTCAGAACGGCAAGCTTATCGGTGCTTTTATTAACCTAGATGACGCAGTTGCACTAGCAAAGAAAACGCCGAATGCTGAGGTCATGTACAAAGACAATGTATGGTGGTCAGGTGTTCCGTATCTTACTGTATTCCAAGGCGACAAGAAGCTTCGTTCGTTCAACACTCGTTCGGGCGCGATCGATTTTGCTAAAAAATACGCAAACGCCTATGTCCGTACGTCAGACGGTCGCAGCGTATGGAACAACGCTAAGTCGCTCGTCTACTTGGCTTGGAATGGCAGCGCATCTAGCAGCACCGTGTTAAGCCATGTTGCGAACACGCAAGGCTTGTCGATCGACTCGCCAACATGGTTCGAACTCACCGCCGCTGATGGATCGATTAACGATACATCAGACGCCGAGCTAGTGAAGACGCTTAAGGAGCAAGGCATCCGCGTCTCACCGCTTGTCCATAATCAGTTCAACCGGAAGATGACGACAGCATTCCTACAGGATAAGGCAGCACAGCAGGCTTTCATTACTAAGCTCGTTGGACGTTTATCTGAAATTAAGGCATTTGGCCTTAATCTGGACTTCGAAGAAGTAGCCGGCGCCGATCGTGCCAGCTATACTGACTTCGTTAAGGCGCTTACGAAGGCAGCTCATGCCAAAGGTTTGAACGTATCCATCGACTTGCCGAGAGGCAGCTTAAGCTGGAACCATCTTACCGCATACGATCATACGGCATTATCTGCAATTGTAGATACGATAATCATTATGGCGTACGACGAGCATTGGAGCGGCAGTGATACGCCGGGATCCGTAGCAGGTCTTCCTTGGGTAGAGGAAGGCATCAAACAGTTTCTCGGTTACGGCATCCCGCGAAGCAAGCTTATGCTAGGCATTCCGTTCTACGTACGCGAGTGGAAGCTGGACGCCGCTGGCAAGCTGGTTAGCAACCGTGCCGTTCTTATGAAAGATATTCCGGAGCTAATCGCGGATAACAAAGCAACAGGCGTTCCAGATGCAGCGTCTGGGCAAATAAAATACAAGTATGTGAAGAATGGCTTCACCTACCTGTTCTGGGCAGAGACTACTGAAACAACTAAAGCACGCGTCGCGCTAGCAACCAAATACGATCTAGCAGGCGTCGCAGCTTGGAGACTCGGCTACGAAAGCGCCGATCTTTGGACCATGATGCTTCGAATGAAATAAGAATAGGAGCTGTACCGGAAGCCACTGTTGGCATCGGTACAGCTCTTATTTTTTGATTATCAGTTATGTAATTTTCAATTGAAAGTTAAATATTCATTATGGCTTCAGCGAAAGCAACGGTTTTTAATAAATCAGCTTATTCCTCGGACGTTGCCCCGTCTTACACGCTCCAGCATGCACCCATTGTCGTTTCCACATAAAGACTTTGTCTAAGACCCAATCACCATAAGTCGGAAAATCTTCTGCGGCCGAAGGAGCTATGTGCAAACCTTTATACAAGGAGCAGAACAAAAAGTCTTTAATCAAGAGAGATCTCATCCCTTAATGGAATACCTGGTTGCACACACTGTTCAAGAAACGCCTGCCATTGTACATGATCAAGGTTTTATACTCTGTAACCAATTCGTTGCCTATTTTCAACACCGCGTCTCCAAAGCTTTCTGAATAACTTTTAAATCCAAGATTAGCCGAATAGGACGGTATGAATTGTTAATTCGTTTAGACCCCAATTATCGGAACAGGCTGCAATATTAAGTTGAAATAAAAGGATGATTTGTCATTGCGCGTCCGGATACATTGCTTGCGTAATCACCATAGATTGTTTAATTAATACCTTTAAAACATCGATATCTATATCTGCCAATTTATTAACGTAGACACATGATTTCGCAGATGTATGCTTTCYTATCCGTGATAGGAGCTCTTCCCGTCTTGGATCCCCTGGTTCAAAGTATAAGCTTATCTTTGCTTTCCGGGGAGAAAATCCCGCAAGCGGTGCATCCCCTTCGTGACCTGTCGCATATTTGTAGTGATAAGAACCAAATCCAATAATGCTTGGCCCCCACATTTTCGCTTCGAACCCCGTCGTTTCCGTAAAAATATCAAGTAATCGAAAAGCATCTTCACGCTTCTTCATATTTTCAATCTGCTCGATAAACTCGATGACACTGTGGTCGGTTTCTTTTGTTTTCTGTTCGTACATCCGTTTATTTCTCCTCCCTGATAAATCGTTATATCAAGCTTCTAATATTATCTTATGCTTCCAGAGTGATGTCCACATGAATTCCTTCATGCTATTTTCTCTTCCAACTCGGGTCGCCGATATCGTGGAGCAGCTTGTTGATTTTGTGTACCGCGTACGGAACAGCGATACTCAGTATCGCGCAAACGAAGCTTAGTCCGGATGGAATCTGTCCGATTTTGAACTCCATAGATGCTCTCCTTATCTTGTCTCGGTCTGATTAACCGATCCGATTCGCCGAATTTTCACGGTTACCGATGTTGTGATATCGCTTTTGGAGAAATAATTGATTCCGTTATCCCAATTTTCTTCAACCTCCTGCCATATGCTCGGTTTGCTTTCTCTCAAATAGGCGGCAAATCCCAACACGTCTTTCTTATACTCATCCCGAGTCTTCGAAATCGTTTCTTCCGCCAGCTTGACGACGGCTGCCTCCACCTTTTTCTCCAAATTGTCCAACGTTGTATCGCTTAAATAGTCCTCGCGTTCAAACGCCTCCGAGATACTGCCTTCCATCGTAATGACGACATGAAAATTCAAATGTTTCGGATCGCTTGCATTTACCTTTATTTCTTTTTTCGAACGCTCTACCTCGAAAACGACCAAATTATCCTCCACCTCGACCTCGATTAACCCCCGGCTATTATTCCCTGTAATATAATTGAGCCCTTGCGTTTCGCTTTCGTTAAGAAATCCGATAAGACTATTCGTTTTGCTATCCATGACGGAAGCCCCGATCAAAGACGCGTCACCGTTCTTCACCGTCAATTTCTGCAGGGTAAAGCTTTCGTGCTTCAGCAAATACTCGTGAACGTCGCCAATTCTCGTGTCCATGTGAATGCGCATCAGCTCCTTGCCGTTGCGCGAGATGTTATTGATGAACAGGACGGGCGTCCGCTCGCTCTTTGGCATTATGTCCAGCGCGCGCGACGCCTCACCCTTGGCAATCATAACGGATACGTTGCGCCTCGCGTCGTTGTTCCTTAGGAAATAGTCGAGTACGTTGGCAAATCCGTATTTGGTCGCCGCCACTTTCTCCGATACGATAATAAGCTTGAGATGCTCCAGAAACGGCTGCCGGCTTAATTGGGAGGAAAGCTTGGCCAGTACGTCCTGCATGGTCCTGCCCTCTACATGCACATTAAAATAAGCTTTGCTCGAAGAGACCCCTCCTTTCGGCTCCGCCATTTTGAGGGCAGCGGGAACGACGACCTGAAACGTAACTTTGAACTTTTGCATGCTGTCCTTCCGATTGGATTGATCGTCGCTGACTTGCTGCTCAGAAAACGATTTATTCTCGACCTCATCTATGGCAACGCCAATTACAAAGCCCCGTTGTTCAAGCTCGATCCGATCCCAGCAACCCGCAGCGAACACGGAAGCAGCCATTAAGCAGATAATTACAAGTACGATTCTAGCCACGGGCTTTCCCCTCCCGAATTTTTACGATCAAGAACAACAGCCCCGGTATGATCAGTGCGGTAAATATCCCATAGTAGCTTAAGACCAATCCCAGATTGCTTAATTCCACGATATTCCCGGGAATCATAGACAATAAATAGATGACTGGCGCAAGGACGTACATCAGCTTCCTCTTCTCCGCCGAGAACATAAAGTTCGTGGAGATGACGGTCACATCCAATGCAAGCGATGTTGTGGCGAAGATCGATACGATCCAAAAAATAAGGAAAAGAGACTCCAGCCGCTCGAAAAACTCGCCGGGTACGCTAACCTCTCTTGCAAGCTCCAACGTCGGATACAAAATGTTCTGAGTGACCTCCACAGAGAAAATGCCGATGACCGCTATAAATATCATCATGTACGTGACCGTTGATATAAGTACGGCAAACATCGTATACTTAGGTGTTTTGGCCGGGTTTCTAGCCAAGCTGCTATAAAACAACACGATTTCAAAGCCCAAAAAGGAAAACAATGATTCCTTTGATCCGTCCAATAGTTTCATAGGTCCCGTATGGAGGAGCGGCTTAAGATTATTGAAATCGAACAGTTTCATGCCAAGCAACAAAAAAATACCCGTCACGAGCAGCACGAAAGGCAAAAAGATAACCGTCAATCGGATCAAGCCGACCCTCGAGCCGGAGACGGCATAGATGACAACAAGCAGGAAGGCCAGCGAAACGACTTCAATCGGTGTTTTATCGAACAAAAACTGCTTGGATAGCTCGGCCACCGACCTCGTAATGTACGCCGTAAAGATGATGAAATAACCCGCATACACGCAAGCGATGAAGAACGCAACCGGCTTGGCTGTAATCGACGTAATATAATCCAAATAATTTCTTCCATTGAAGCGAAGCGATAATCGCGCAAGCATATAGGCGACCAGCAGAGTGGCAACTCCCGCAAGCAGGATGGATAACCAGCCGTCCGGCGAGTCGGTCGCCTTCGCGACCGCGCGAGGCAGAGTTAAGATGCCAACGCCTACCATCAGCGAGCCCGTCGAAAACATCAATTCCTTCTGATCGATTTTCTGGTCGCCGTATTCCCAGTTATCCGTGCTCACAAGAGATGCCTCCTATTTCGATCGTTTCTTATCTTCCGGTTGCAGCATTTGCGGCCTTTCTTTCAAGAAAGAAACGGGCGCTCGCAATATGAGATCGTTCCAATCCTTCAGGAACATCGGCGAAATCGGCGAGGAATAAGGCACCCCGAAGCTTTTTAGATTAACGACGTGGATGCAAATCATTAAGAAAGCGAGAATAACGCCGAACAAGCCGAACACGGACGCCGCCAGCATGACAAAAAAACGAAGAATCCGCGTAATAATCCCAAACGAATACGACGGCAAAGTAAACGAGGCGATCGCCGTTACCGCAACGACGATGACCATGATCGGACTGACGATGCCTGCCGATACGGCCGCTTCGCCGATAACAAGACCGCCTACGATGCCGATCGTCTGCCCGATGGGCTTAGGCAGGCGCACGCCGGCTTCACGCAATATTTCGAGCGTCACTTCCATCAACAGCGCCTCGATCACCGCGGGGAACGGGACCCCTTCGCGCGATGCGGCGATGGAGAAAGCGATATTTGACGGAATCATTCCGTGATGAAACTCTGCCAAAGCAATGTAGAATGCGGGAAGAAAAGTCGCGATGAACGCGGAAATAAATCGCAGCAGCCGAACCAGCGAGGATAGCAGCCAGGGCTGATAGTAATCCTCGGGCGAATTGACGGCAAGCGCAATCGTTACCGGCATAATTAAATTGAATGGCGTGCCGTCAACCAATATGGCTACCCGCCCTTGCAGCAGCGAGGAGGACACACGGTCAGGCCTCTCCGTATTCAAGATTTGTGGAAAAGGCGATAGAAAGCTATCCGTTATCCATTGTTCGATATATCCGGAGCCCTCAGGATCATCCATCTCGATTGTCAGAAGCCTTCTTTTCACTTCTTTCACAAGCTCAGGATTGGCAATCCCTTCGATATAGGTAACGATGACTTCCTTCTTCGACCTGGTGCCAAGCAAAAAGGAATCCATTCGCAAGCCAGGATCACGCAATCTTCTGCGAATTAAGGCGCTGTTGGTGCGAATGTCTTCCGTGAATCCATCCTTAGGCCCGCGAATGAGCGATTCCGTCTGCGGCTCTTCGATCGCTCTCCTCATCCAGCCCTTGCTTCCAATGATGAGCACYCGCTGCGTACCGTCGATAAATAAGCAAGTATCTCCCGACAGAATTGAGAATACTGCCTCGTCCAGGCAGTCGATCAACTGAATTTCTTGCAATGGGAGGACATCGTCTTTCAGCCGTCTGATTAGCTCATCGCCATTCATCTCTTTCAGATCCGCTTCAGCTTCATTCGGCTTGTAGTTGATGAGCGGTCTCATGAGATGTTCATGTATCAAGGTTTTGTCAATCAATCCATCAATGTTAACGATGATGCAATAACGTCCCGATTGACCGATATCGATTTCCTTCGTAATCAAATCGCCCGGCGAATGCAGCAAGGAATGAATGGCATTCACGTTATTTTTCATTTGCTCCGACAATAGGGTTTGTTCTGCTTCCGTGCCACCGTTGTGTTGGTTTGCCATCCGTCTCTTAAGCATGGTCGTCAGC
>NZ_JBFRGE010000143.1:0-6923 GCF_052115185.1 Paenibacillus sp. 2TAB19
CGTGAAGCCCCCCTCAAGATGAGATTTCCCAGTATGTAAGACCCCTTGAAGACGACGAGGTTGATAGGTTCGGGGTGGAAGCACAGCAATGTGTGTAGCTGACGAATACTAATCGGTCGAGGGCTTATCCTAAAAGGCTTATATGGTCCATACAACCTGTAAGCAACAGCTAAAGTTCAGCAGCAACATCTTTCGTATCCAGTTTTCAGGGCGCAATGCCTTGAGATTTAACCGCACCTCTTTGTAATGTTCCCTGATAGCTCAGTTGGTAGAGCACTCGACTGTTAATCGAGTTGTCACAGGTTCGAGTCCTGTTCGGGGAGCCATTCATGCTCTCATAGCTCAGTAGGTAGAGTGCATCCATGGTAAGGATGAGGTCACCGGTTCGATCCCGGTTGAGAGCTCCAGATCACTTTACATAAGTGAAGACAAGCTTCAATCAAAGTACGGCCCGTTGGTCAAGTGGTTAAGACACCTCCCTTTCACGGAGGTAACAGGGGTTCGAGTCCCCTACGGGTCACCATTTATGGAGGATTAGCTCAGCTGGGAGAGCATCTGCCTTACAAGCAGAGGGTCGGCGGTTCGATCCCGTCATCCTCCACCATATCGCTGCTGGGGATTAGCCAAGCGGTAAGGCAACGGACTTTGACTCCGTCATTCTCAGGTTCGATCCCTGAATCCCCAGCCATTTTAGTACGAGCCATTAGCTCAGTTGGTAGAGCACCTGACTTTTAATCAGGGTGTCGAAGGTTCGAGTCCTTCATGGCTCACCATATTTTTACCCGCATCACCCACGCGCGTATGGCGGAATTGGCAGACGCACTAGACTTAGGATCTAGCGGGCGACCGTGGGGGTTCAAGTCCCTCTACGCGCACCATACCATGAAGAAACCCTTGAGAGATCAAGGGTTTTTTGCTGTTTATTTTTAGTTATACGGGGCATTTTATAACTAAAACATGGGGGAATGTACGGTTGCGCATGAAATGGAATTTTAGTATTAGAATGATCGCAATTTCTCTTCTCTTAGTGCTCGTGAGCAGTTGTTCACAACCGAAGCCGAAAGAGCCCGATCTGCTTCACATTGCTTCAAAAGCGAAACAACAAGTGAATTCCACTAGTAAGGGTCGCAAAAAGGTGATTTTGATTGTCGTGGATTCGCTCATGTACCAATCCATTGATCGGGGCTTGGAGCAGAATCAGCTTCCAACGCTGAAGAGCTTAATACAGCATGGTCAATATTATAAAGATGTAGTCAGCTCGTTCCCGACGATGTCGGTCACGATCGATACATCGCTGCTAACAGGGACTTATCCGGATAAGCATGGTTTGCCCGGTCTGATCTGGTATTCGGCCGATGAGAATCGTGTCATCAATTATGGAACAGGGCCTATGGAAGTGATGAAGCAAGGAATTAATGAGATTGCCGCCGATACCCTTATGAATTTGAATGGAAAGCATATTCATCATGCGGTACAAACGATTTTCGAAGATGATCAAGTGGCAGGCAAGCTAACTACGGGTTCTATTAATGGCATTATTTATAGAGGGCCGACTGCTCATTGGCTGCGTGTCCCGGAGTGGGTGAAGGCACCGACGTCACTGCCCGACCGGATTAAGGTAGGAGGACCTGATTTTTTGTCTTTTGGCGTCTTTTCCAATCCGCTCGAGGGCAAAGTGAAGCTTCCCGTTGATTTAACTAATCGTGTAGGATTCACGAACGAATATGCGCTTCAGACGACGGAGTATTTGATTCGTCATCAGTTATTGCCAGATTTTCTGTATGTATATTTGCCGGATTTGGATCAGAAGCTCCACCATCATGGACCGGAAGATATGGAAGGGCTACTTAAGCTGGATAAGCAATTGGAGGGGCTTATAACCGCATTCGGATCGACAGACAAAGCGCTCGAGCAGGCTGTTATTATGCTGCTGGGAGACAGCGGGATGAGTGTTATTTTGCCGAAAGATAAGAATCCAATTGTTGATCTTACGAAGCTGCTGGACGAATATCGGATACAAAAGCCAGGCGCGGAGATTACCGGAGATACGGAAATTGTGTTGGCGGTTAATGAAACGATGGCTTACGTCTATAAGTTGCACACCGATCAGTCGTTAGCAGGAATTGCGGGTCATTTAGTCGGGGATAACAGAATCGATCTAATTGCTTGGAAGGAAGGAGATTGGATTCATGTACGACAAGGTGATTCCGAACGTTTATTCTCCTATCGAGCCGGAGGCCAATGGAAGGATAGTTATGGCGCGCATTGGACCTGGAAAGGGGATGCCACTGTGATGGGTTTGGAGGTTGATCGTACAGAAAAGGAATTGATGTACGGTCAATATCCGGATGGTCTGCAGCGTCTATGGGGAGCGTTGAATTCGCATAAGGGAGAGTTTATTGTCGTAACGACGAAGGCCGGGTATGAGCTGACGGGAGGGAGCTCTCCGGAACATACAGGAGGCGGGGGACATGGCGCCTTGCATTCGAATGTATCGTTAGTTCCGCTAATAGTTGCGGGTACGAATGATAAACCGGATAAACTTCGTATCGTGGATATGAAGAGCTACATTTTGGATTTGCTGCAAAAGTAATCGTGCTCCCTATTGTTCATTTTCTAAATAYGCCTGACGATATAGTTCTAAGAGACTAGTCATTATATCGAAATTAAGGGAGTATGAGGAAATGGCACTAGGCAGAGAGAAAAAATCATTAAGGGGAGTAGCGATTGCGCTGTCGGTAGCGATAGGTTGCACGTTCGGCGGGGGAAGTGTTCCACTGTTTTCTGTTGCAGGGAAGCAGAATGCAGCGTTTGCTGCAGCAGCAACGACTACGTCAGCAGTGGTCGAAGCGAAGCCTGAGATTGAATATTGGCGTGCGGCAGGCGATGGTACACTGCATGAACCTTTAATGATAGCAACAGGTAAGGTCGTAACAGTCGCAGCTAATGGCTGGATTAACTACTTTGACAGTAATGGCAAATCGCTTAAGCGATTGAATGCTTATACAGATCTCTCGGCCCCTGCCGTTAATAAGCATGGACAGTTGTTCATAGCGGGCAAGAGTGCACGATTGTATCGCTATGACAGTGCCGGAATAGGCGGTCAGGTAGCTATTTATTATTTCACGGGTAAGACGGAAAATCTGCAGCCCTCGAAGACGGTGACTGACGGGGAAGGACTGCCGTATTTCGCTTATCAGAACGCGATCTTGTCGCTAGATAAAGACGGAGAGAAGTTGGTAGCGCTGCTGCCGAAGGATGTGTCGGTCACAGAAATTGAGGAAGCAGCAACGGGGGTCTATGTCATTGGAAGCAATGGCGTTCTGTACGCGGTACAGGGGGAGGCCATTAAGTGGGAGGCGGCGCTTCAGGAGCCGCTTAAGGGGGCGAAGCTCGCCGCCGACAGCAAGGGCGGCGTGGTGCTTGTTGCGCCGAAGGCGGCAGCGGCTTATGAAGCGGACGGGAAAGTCCGCTTCAGTCGCGAGTTCGCCGCAGCGGCGGCAGGGGGCTGGACCGAGCCGATCCTTGCAACCGGCTCGGACAGCGTAGAGACGGCAGTTGCCGCTGAGCTTGGCGGCAATGCCGTCGTGGCCTTCCGCGCGGATACCGGCGCGGAAGCATGGCGCGTGAGCGCCAATGGGGCGGGCGGCTTCGCGCCCGCCGCGCTGACGCTGGCGCCTGCGGCTGCGCCAGCAACAGCGGCTCGCGCCGGCGTTATCCTCGCCGGCGCCCGCTCGGGTGCGGTGTATGCGATCGACGGCGCTGCCGGCCGAGTCGCATACACCTACAAGGGCGATGCCGCCCAGCCTGTCGGCGGCATTGCAGTCCTTGGCGGCGGACGGATCGTGTACGCGTCCGCCGATAAGCTCATCGCGGCGGGGCCATACCGGCCCGTCGCGGTCACCTATGCGGCAGCGTCGATCACGCTGCCGCTTCATGCAAGGCTCCTGCTCACGGACAAGCTGAAGCTGTCCGTTCCCGTCGCCGTCAGCTACGCATCGGGCAATCCGACCGTTGCCCGCGTCGATGACAAAGGCATGGTTACGCCTGTCTCCGTAGGTTCGACGAACATCTCAGTCGTCGTCACTACAAAGGGCTACAAAGGCGAATTGAAGCTGCCAATCAAAGTTACGGCTGCTGCTTTAGCCTACAAAACCAAATACGAGCTCAAAAAAGTGAAGGTAGACAATCAAACCTATTCCGTTAATACCGTTGCTATTCCGAAGGGTATGCCCGTAACCGTGGGGCTAGCCAGCCGCAAAGTCGGCGTCGTCCAACAGTTGAGCGACATAACCAAATCCTACAACGCGGAGGCRGCGATTAATGCGACGTACTTCGAAGCTTACGGAGGCATTCCAGAGCCTTACGGCACGGTCATTACCGACGGTAAAGTCGAGCATATCGGCAATACGGGGACGGCGATCGGTTTTACCTGGGACGGTGCGGTGGTGATGGATACTCTTCGCGTCAAAATACTCGGCGGAACGAACGGTTCTTACCAGTCGCCGAACAACTGGTACGTCTACTTCGTCAATCGGACGCCGGTTGCCGGTACGACCTCTGCTATTATGTTCACGCCTAAGCGTGGAGCCAAGATAGGCTTCGCATATGGAACAGCGATCACCGTGCGCAAAGGCGTCGTTACAAAAATAGCGAAAAACACGAACGCCGACATTCCTTCCGACGGCTATGTACTCGTCTTTACTGGCGGAGAGGAGAAGCTCGCTGAGCGCTTCAAAGTCGGTACGATTGTTGATTATAAAGTGTCGATGACGAATATGGCTGKACAGGCGATCAACTGGGGACGGGTTCACACCGCGGTTGCCGCAGGTCCGCGACTTGTAACGAATGGTAAGCTTGCGGTTAATCCTGCCCCTGAAGGGTTCAGCAGCTCCAAAATATTAACCGACAAAGCGGCCAGAAGCGCAATAGTAGTGAAGAAGGACGGTTCATTACTTCTTGCTACAGTTGGGGCGGCTACGATGAAGCAATGGGGCCAAATAATGGTATCGCTTGGCGCTCAGCAAGCAATGAATATGGACGGCGGAGCTTCTTCGGGTATGTACGGGCAAGGGAAGATGATTACCGTACCAGGCCGATTGATCAGCAATGCCCTCGTGTTCGGCAATAAGCTGAAGTGGTAAGATTTAAGCAGGATGAAGATGTGGTCGTCATAGAACGGTCACATCTTTTGCTTTTTATGAAGACAGAGTGAAGGTTTGATGAAAGAAGACATTGACATTGTCAGTGATAACCATTATCATTATTAAAGTAGTGATAATCGTTATCACTTTTTACCTAATTAATCTAATTAACTGAGATATAGCCTGACCAGGCAGCGGAAGGAGTGTGCATGTCTAATGATTCGTCTTACGACTTCGAATCTCGACATTGCTTATGATGATCGTCTTATCGTTCAAGATTTAAACATTGCAATTCCTCAGGGGAAAATAACGGCGCTTGTAGGAGCGAACGGCTCCGGCAAATCGACGATCCTGAAAACGATGGCCCGCATCATGATTCCATCTAAAGGCAATGTACTTCTAGACGGCAAATCGATTCATAAGCAATCGACGAAGGAAGTAGCGAAGCAGCTTGCCATTCTTCCGCAAAATCCTACAGCTCCGGACGGCTTAACCGTATCTGAGCTTGTCTCGTACGGCCGTTTCCCTTATCAGAAGGGTTTCGGTTCGATGACGAAGCAAGACCGCGAAATCGTGCAATGGGCGGTTGAAGCAACAGGCATGACGGAGTTCGCCGATCGTCCGGTCGACCATCTGTCCGGGGGTCAGCGTCAGCGCGCTTGGATTGCAATGTCTTTGGCGCAAGAAACCGATATTTTGTTCCTTGACGAGCCGACGACGTTCCTGGATATGGCGCATCAGCTTGAAGTGCTTCATCTGCTGCAGAAGCTTAATGAGTTTAACAACCGTACGGTCGTTATGGTTGTTCATGACTTGAATCATGCATCGCGCTACGCACATCATATGATTGCTATTAAGTCTGGCAAAGTTGCAGGCGAGGGCTCGCCTGTTGAAGTTATTACGCCTGAGATTATGCGCGAAGTGTTCAATATCGAAGCCGATATCGTACCGGATCCGCGTTCGGGCGTACCTCTATGCCTGCCGTTCGCGCTTGCTGATCAGCCGACGGCTGATAAAGTAATGATGGGCCGTTCTCAGCCGGAAATCGTTATGGCTGCCGCTGGGGCATAGCACATACTTAATCTAATGGAAAGCCATGCTTCTTTAATTGAAGTCATGGCTTTTTTTAATTGCCAGCTGTGTTCGTTATGGTTATTCGTCACTGTTTCTATGCGGAGAAAAGCCAGTAAAATTAACGGATTTCAGCGACTTTCAAAAAAAGTTAAGTTTTTCGCAAAAAACACTTGCATTCTGTTTCTCTAGGTGATATATTATTACTTGTCGCCGCGACATTAACTGATTGAAACGGCTGACGAAAACACCGTGCGGAAGTGGCTCAGCGGTAGAGCATCGCCTTGCCAAGGCGAGGGTCGCGGGTTCGATTCCCGTCTTCCGCTCCATAAGATTGCGGCCTTAGCTCAGCTGGATAGAGCGTTTGACTACGAATCAAAAGGTCAGGAGTTCGAATCTCTTAGGCCGCGCCATCTTTACTTATTGCAAGATATACTTAATTCGGGATGTAGCTCAGCTTGGTAGAGCACCTGGTTTGGGACCAGGGGGTCGCATGTTCAAATCGTGTCATCCCGACCATCTTGTTTGCGGGTGTAGTTCAATGGTAGAACTTTAGCCTTCCAAGCTAATAGCGTGGGTTCGATTCCCATCACCCGCTCCATAACGAAACGACAAGAACCTGAAGAGGTTCTTTTTTTGTGTTATGGAGCTTTGGATGGGAGAGAATTCCCGCACGCTATAAGCGTGGGTTCGACCGACCGTTAAGGC
>NZ_JBFRGE010000144.1:0-6822 GCF_052115185.1 Paenibacillus sp. 2TAB19
GATATAACCGGCTTTAAACCACCCGTGTACGTTGTTTAAGTAATTTTCATATTCTTTGGTATCATATAAATTCACAAGCTTCAAATCGTTGTCAAAACCAGGCAATACTCCTAAACCGTCACCCACTTTGTCGTACCAAATATATTGATCCGATGGCAAGGTTAATCCGATGGCAAGCGGCGATATAGTTTGCTCATTGTCATTGATCGTTTTAAATACGTTGTCCAAATCGTCTATCGTTTTGATCGARGCTACATCAATATGGTGCTTCTCTACCAAATCCTTTCTCATCACGATGCCCGGTATACCTGTCGTGTAATCTTTCAGAACCGGCACGCCGTACGTTTTGCCATTGACCTTCGCACTCTCCAGATATTGCGGATCAAACTGCTTCTTGAGGTCTTGGCCATACTGATCCATAAGATTGTCCAGTTCAATGACTTTACCAGTCGTTACATCGCTTGGGTAACCGACTCCAAAAGAAAAGTACATATCGAGTTTTTCACCGCCGGCCGTCATCAAGTTCATTTGCTGCTGCCATGCTCCGATACTGATCGGCAGAATTTTTACTGTAGCATTAATCTTCTCTTTCGTAATCTTGTTCAATTCATCTTCAATTAACGGAAAATCCTTGGAAACGGATCCAAAAACAGGCATGGCCATCGTAATTTCAAAAGGGTCTTTGGTTACGCTGTTCGAGTCCGCGCTAGTGGTTGGTGAATCCGATGAGGCCGGGCTCTCATTTTTGGAATTGTTGCTGCATGCTGCAAGTAAGGTCAAGACAAGAAGCAGACTGATGGCTATTTTTTTTCTTTTCATTGTAATCCCCCCATAAATAAGTTGTCCTTACACGTTTATCTTATCGCGTTATCCGTCAAGCGACTAACACTTAGAGGACATTATTCATAGCACTTTCAAGCTTTACTTAGCCCAAAGCGGCATCCCCCGATCAAAGCAACAGACTGTTCGTTAATGCGATATTACCCAGATAACGAGCACTTGGTTTTAATGTCCGTTTCTGTGTTGAACGATCCACTTCAATCAAACCAAAGGTTTTGGAAAAGCCCTGCTGCCACTCGAAGTTGTCCATTAGCGACCAGTGCAAATACCCAACAACCGGAAGACCATCCGCGATGCAGGTATACACGCCTTGAAGTGCACGTTCGATGAAGGCGACACGACGCTCATCGTTATCTGTTCCGATCCCGTTCTCGGTGATGAGGATCGGCTTGTCCAGATGCTTATGAACGGTTCGAATTACAGCTTCAAGCCCTTGCGGCCAGAAGTCATTGCCCATCTGGGTTTTCTCAGTCTCCGCAGGGAAGGGAAGCATACCATCAGGACCATATATAGAACGCGTATAGTTCTGCAAGCCGAAGAAATCATCCTCCTGCAGGTAAGGAAGGAAGTCCAGAAATTCTTCTTTGAGCGCCTCCGCCGCATGTTCCTCCCCACCAGGTATGGATTGAATGTCGTAGAGGGACAGCGTCACGCCCACACGCGTATTCGGACTTACTCGACGAATCGCTGCTCTGGCCTCGACGTGAGACTGAAAGATCAGTTGATTCCCTTTGTCCGTACGCGGGGCCAAAAAAGGGTGAACATCGTTCGGGTGCAAACCAAAGGCACGTCCTAATTCTTCTTTGTATTGTTGCATCTTGGCGTTTCGTTCGAAATTAATTCCAACTTGAGCAGCTTGAGCTGCTTCGGCATTTTTTTGATAGYGCTTGATGATCTTGGTGATGCCCAGACCCATATTCGCTTCATTGATCGTACAAACGTAGGGAATCTGGTTGCCTAATTCACGCATAATATACTCACAGTAGCGAGCGAATCGTGCAGGAGTCTCTTCTGATTCCCAGCCACCGGCACGGATCAGCCATTGCGGTGAGGTAAAGTGATGCAGCGTCACGATCGGCGTTAAATGATGTTCTTCGCAAGCTGACAACATATCACGATAGTGATCTACAGCCGTTTGGTCATATTTGCCTTCCACCGGTTCGATTCGTGCCCATTCRATGGAGAAACGGTAAGCATTTAAACCAAGGGAAGCCATAAGCGCAATATCTTCCCGATAGCGCCTGTAATGATCGACAGCGATTCCGGAAGGCTCCTTGAATGTGGAGTGCTCGAGATTCTCCATCAGCCAGAAATCGGAATGAGTATTATTCCCTTCTACCTGATGAGCCGCGGTTGATGCTCCAAAGAAGAATCCTTCAGGAAATGTATGTGATGACATATAATCTCTCCTTCTTAGTTCGTTTTGTATCCAAAGTCGGGAATAGACGTCCATCTTTTGCGCAGCTCGTGCGCTGCCGCTTTCGGTTTTCTGTCGCGAGTAAAGATCCCCTTCTTATTGCCTTGTACCCGGATGATGCCTTGACTGGTTTGGAAATCGGCGAAGTTCCATACCTGCTCGCCAATAAAATGCTCGAACTCGTCAAACACTTCATGATTCGCCCGGTAAAATTCCAGCTGGAACTCTTCCGTAAACATAACTGGATCGATGTCATGGAAGCCCGCTATTGTATCCGCTCCATATTCTGTCATCATGATCGGTTTGCCTGGACATCGTTTGTACCAGCCGTTCAGCTCTTCGCGCAGCTTGATCTTGGCGGTCTCGAATTCCCCTCCGAATACATACCAGCCATAGTAGCGGTTCAGGCACAGCACATCTACCAGCTCCGCGACTTTGTCCGTATGCGGAAGCGCCATCATGTGGGTCACGATGGTAACGGGTCGCTTCTGAGGGTCCAGCTTCCTCGCTAATTCCACAAGAGGACGGAAATAATCATCTGCGCCATCCTCTTCGGATGCGGGTTCATTGGCAATACACCACATCACCACACATGGATGATTCTTATCGCGTTGGATAAGCTCCCGTACAGCGGTTTGATGATCCTCCTGCGTCTTCAACACTTCCCACGTATTCCGTTTGGGTCCGCGCTGCGGAGTCACATTAAAATTGAGATGAAGTCCGACCGCTGGCGTCTCGTCAATGACGACAATTCCTTCGCGATCCGCTAGTCTCATAATCTCTTCTGAATACGGATAGTGCGCCGTACGGAATGAGTTGGCGCCCATCCATTTCATCAATCGGAAATCCATGACATTAGCCGCTTCATTAAGCCCCCGTCCGTTTATTGGAGTATCCTCATGCTTGCCGAAGCCTTTAAAGTAAAACGGCTTATTATTAATGAGGAATTGGCCGCCCTTCACTTCTACGGTGCGAACGCCGAACGGCTGTTCATAGACATCAACAAGCCGCCCATCCTGAAGCAGCTCCAGCTTCAGTTGATACAAATAGGGCTGTAACGGCTCCCATAGCTTTACTTGTTCGATCCGCATACAGCCGCTTTCACCTTGGAACTGAGTAACAACCGTGCCCGATTCGTCCAAGATGGTTGCCTGTACATCGGCCTGTCCTTCGATCGCGGCTTCAAAGCGGACAATCCCGGCATCTCCATCAAGTTCGGGGACAATTGCGACGTCTTTCAAAAAAATTGTAGGGGTCGTGTAGATTTTGACAGGCCGATGGATCCCGGCATAGTTGAAGAAATCGAAATAAGGACTGTTCTTCACCACCTTGCCTAGACCAGGCTCTTCTCTTTCCACATAGGAGCCCATCGGCAGTGTCGTTTCATCCACGATATTGTTGACGGCAACCGTCAAACGATTTTTACCCGAATGAAGATAGTGGTTGATCACCCCCTCAAACGGCGTAAAACCGCCTTTATGTTCCATAATAAGTTGACCGTTGACATACACTTTGGCAAAGTGGGTGGCGGAGCCTAATCTCAACACGATTCGCTCAGACAACAAAAGGTTGGGTACGGTAAATTGCCTCTCGTACCATACCCAACCTACATGATTGCGTATATCTGCCGTAACACCTGTGTCATTGAAAGAAGCTGGTACAGACATGCGGATCGCATCCGTAAGCGCCTCTTTGTACCATTCGTCTCTAAATCCATCTCCTTGGTCCAGCTTGAAATTCCAAATGCCGCACAAATCCATAATGCTGCGGGTTTCAGTTACAATTGGATATAGCATAATTTCACTCAGGCTCCTTTGTCGTAAGTTCTATAGCTCTACTCACAATAATGATAGCCCTTTGGATGAGTTGAAACTAACACTTTAGAGACCCGTCGGGTAACACTTTGATGGCTTTTTATCAGATAGACCGCGATATACTCAAAAAAGTTGAGCAGACTTGAAGGCTGCTCAACTTTTTCCGAATTGACTGCGATATTCTGTTGGACCAATACCGGCATATTTTTTGAAAATTTTGGAAAAATGGGAGAAGTGCGTGTACCCTACCGATGCAGCGATGGTGCTGATGGACACGTTGGTTTGGGTCAATAGCTCCTTCGCTTGCTTGATTCGTTCAACCAACACATAATCAGAAAGGGAATAACCCGTTTCTTTCTTGAAGAACTTAGACAAGTAGCTTGGGTTCATGTACACTTGCTCTGCGATAATTTCCCGCGATAAGTCTTGATCTATATTCATCGCAATGAACCGCTTTATCTTTTCGACAATCGAACCCGTTTCTTTGAAAGCATCGGCTTGGTTCGTAGCTCGGTGTATAGCGTGCCGAACCCATATTTTCATGTTCGTGATCGAGCGACCGGCTTGATCCGAGATTCGCATTGAATCTTCATCGCCGAATAATTGATGAACTTGGATACCCCTGGCATGTAAAAAGGAATACAGCACCTGTACGAAATCCTGATTAAAACGATGAAGCGTATCTGCGTCGATCTCTTGGTTAAAGACGAGTTCATCCAACAGGTTTTCGACTACCTCTATGACTTTTTCTTTTGGTGCGGTTTTCAATAAGGACAAGATCGAACTTAAAGCAGGGAGTTCAAAAGCTTGTCCTGACGCATCGTTGACGCRGTAATGGAAAACTTCGTTGGCATATACGACATTTTTAAAATCCATTACCCTCAATGCCTTCACCATCGGCGCCATCTCGTGGACTTGTACGGAATGACCTACATAGCAGGTTAAGTCGCAGTAAAAATAGCGATTACACGATTCAATGTACTGACGACATACATGCAGTAGGCGGTCTTGATCCCATTCTGTCCCCTGGGAAGCAACCAAGATTACAAGGAGCATTCCGTTGTCCAGCTCAAAGCAGATTCCGTTCCATTCGTTGTTAATGACGATCTCTTCAGCCGAATTGAGAAGCGCATATTCCAGAATCTTCTCGTCCCTGCTCTTTAGTTCCTTATTCCACCTCTGCACCGATATTAAGACAGGAAGAAAGATAGACTCTTCCGTCATTGGAATATGATGACGTTCCACCTGTTCCCGAATCGCATCCGGATCGTTAGGTATGGATTGATAGATGAGGTCCAGCCAGAATTTTTCGATGATGTAAGAGTGATGCTTCATCCACAATTGATGGGATTGACTGTTCCTGCTGATCTCGCCGTTCCGGTCTATAAGTTCCTGTGCCTTTCGAATCGCGCCTTCCAATTCATCCGCCATTACGGGCTTGAGCAAATAATCAAGGCTCCCAAGCTTTAATGCTTCCTTGGCGTATTTGAAGTCGGCATGGCTCGTTAAGAAGATCGTGACGATATGGGGCTGATGTTCTCGCAACCAGGCCTGCAGTTCGAGACCGCTGCCGTGAGGCATCTCGATATCGCATAACAGGATGTCAATCCGTTCCTGTTCCAATATCTCTTTAGCTTTCCTAATATTCCATGCAGTAAACAGATTGCTGATCTGAAGCTTAGCCAAATCTAGATCTGATTTCACGCCTTCGATTGCATGTGCCTCATCGTCCACGAGCAGTATTTGATAACTCATCACGAACCCTCCATAACAGGTTTTCTCGGAAGAACGATTTCAACCTCGACTCCGCCGTTTTCAAGATTGTTGCCGTAATGGATTGACACAGAGTCGCCATACAGTAACCTTAGACGCCGCTGCACATTCCAGATCCCCGTATGTTCGCCTTGTTCGTTCTCCACACTGCGGCCATATCGCAGTGCTTGAAGGACTTCATCCGGAAAGCCCGGACCGTTGTCCCGAATCTGTATCTTCATTAATGAGCCGTCCTCTTCCAATAAATCGATCCCTACCGAAATATGAAAAGGTTCATCTAATGTCACGGCGTGCTTGATGGAATTCTCCGTGAATGACTGTATAATCAAAGGCGGTATGGGGGCATTGGTAAGAAAATCCGGAACGTCAATCGACCAGGTTAATTGATCCGGAAACCGCAAGCTTTGTATTCGAAGATAGTTGCGGGTATGCTCTAACTCTTCTTTTAGCTTAACGAATGATGTATTGCTGCGAAACATAAAGCGAAAATATCGAATGAGTGATAAGGTCATCTCGAGTACAAGATCAACTTTACTAACCTTGGCCAAATTGTATATAATGTTGAGTGTATTCAAAAAGAAATGCGGGTTCACTTGCAACTGCAGCCGCTGCAATTCCTCCCTCTGATGGTCTAACTGAACCTCGTATACATTGGTACGAAGGGATTGGATTTCATCCATCATGGAATTAAAGGATTGACCTAGCATTACAAATTCATCCGATGTGTCATATAACATTACCCGACTATTCCAATCCCCGTTCCTCACCTTCTTCATGGACTTCAAAAGCCGCTGCAGCGGGATTAGAATGGTTTGTCTCATGAAATACAATCCAACTGGGATGAAGATTAGGGAGATAAAGGTAATCACCCAAATAATCCCTTGCAAATAAGGAAGATTAGCTAGTATTCGCTGATCTGGAATTAATGTAATAAGGTTAAAATCCCCCATCTTGGAAGTTGCTCCAACAACCAGAAAT
>NZ_JBFRGE010000145.1:0-6573 GCF_052115185.1 Paenibacillus sp. 2TAB19
GCATAACACCGCCTGCAGAATAATTCACATTATCAAATCCTTTCTCAATGTTCTAGTTGAAATCGGATAATTAATAATGGATTATACGAAAATTAACAATTTTGGTTTCGGGAGGAAGACAGGACATGAAGGCTTATACGCTTATGTCTAGATTTCCGCCTAAGTTTGGTTGCACGCTAAGTTCCATCATTTTCACCAACTGTTGAACTTGCTCGGTAGATTGCTCGGTAGCCATTTTAAGAACACTGATTCCAACAGCTTGAGATAGATTGCTCTGGGTTAGGGATACGGATAACGCCGCGATGTCCATTTACTGCCTCCTTCATTATGATACTTCACATTATTTATCGGAAGTTGCAGGTGCAATTCTTAACTTCGTTTGGGATCGAAAGCTAAGGATTGTAATGTAGTGGCTCAAATGCGGGCGGAATATAAAAAGAATTGCACAAAAAAATCGGGCATCCCTTTCGGGATGCCCTTTTCATGGGAGAGGAGAAACCGGACGAAGAGCTTATGGGGAAACGTAAGTCTTCTCCGCGGTTGTCTACGGCATCTTGCGACGCCGATGACATTATCTTGTCCGCTTTGTGGGGGAATATACATAATTAGGACAAAAAAGTTGAGCGAAGCTTGTAGATAGTCTCAAAATCGCACATCTGCCTGCTTTTCAACGGCTTTATCTCCAAAGGGAATGTATGGTACGATAGGCGGGAATGAGACAGAAGGGGGCAATTGCAAGTGAGAGTCATTGCGGGCGAGGCTAGAGGCCGCACGCTGAAAGCGGTGCCCGGCGTGAATACGAGGCCGACGACCGACAAGGTGAAGGAAGCGATATTCAGCATGATCGGTCCTTATTTCGACGGAGGAACAGCGCTTGACCTGTTCGCCGGTACGGGARGACTTGGGATCGAGGCGTGGAGCAGAGGCACGGAACGTGTCATCTTCATTGATCGGGAAAAAATCAGCATCGATATTATCCGTCAGAACATACAGACAGCCGGCATGGGCAGCGCGGCGGAAATATACCGCAACGACGCGGAGCGCGCGTTGAAAGCGCTGGCGAAGCGTGAGCTGACGTTCGATCTTGTTTTTCTTGATCCGCCATACAAGCTAACGACGATGGACGAGCTTATGGGAGAGCTGGCAGCGAAAGGCATGCTTGAAGAGGCGGCGGTTATTGTCGTTGAGCATGATTCGTCGGTACGGTACCCGGAAGCGATGGAACATTTTGACCAAATCAAATACGCCAAATACGGAGATACTGCCGTGTCCATATACAAATACTACAGCCAGGTCAGCCATGACGACAGGAGTGAGACCGATGTTAACGATTAACACAGGCAACGAGAGAGTGGCGGTATACCCAGGCAGCTTCGATCCGGTTACATACGGGCATCTAGACATAATTCGAAGATCCGCCAAGCTTTATGATCGCTTGATTGTAGCGGTACTGAACAATACGAGCAAAAACCCGCTGTTCACAGTAGATGAGCGGAAGCAGCTGCTAGCGGAGGTTACACAAGATTTGCCTAACGTTGAGATTGACAGCTTCCGCGATCTTCTCGTTCGTTATATGAAGTCGAGACAGGCGAATGTCATAATTCGCGGCATCCGGTCGGTAACGGACTTCGAGTACGAGCTGCAGCTTGCGTCCACGAATCATTTGCTTGATGGCGAGATTGATACCGTATTCATGATGACGAATCCGAAGTATTCGTATTTGAGCTCCRGCATTGTGAAAGAAATCGCGCAATTCGACGGCGAAGTGAAGGAGCTTGTGCCTCCTGCGGTTGAACGCGAATTAAGGAAGAAGTATAACGCCCGCAAATAAGCGTATTAGCGTCTTATACGCCGAGCACGCCAGCGAGGCGAGGCAAGGTGCAATAGCGTGAAGACTGCGAGCAGCAGCATGCTGGCTGTGATGGAATAGGACCATAACATAGGCATGTCGCTTACAGTCATAGCTGACATACCGCCCCAAGCTCCTTCGGTCTGATTAGGGCTGAATACGGGGAACGTCCCGGGAGGCGTTACATAGCGCAGCAAGGCTGACATTGGATTCCATAGCAGCAGCATGAGCAAAAAAGCAGCAACTGCGTGCATCATGCGGAACGCGGCGAAGGGCAGCAGTCTCAAATCGGTCCCCGCAATCGTATATCCCGTCTGCAAAATACCGCCAAGACCGCTCCAGGCCAATACCGCTGCAATAGCCGCGGCATTCATCAGGCTTCCGCCAACAGGGCTTTCCCAGATTGCGGCCGCGTAAGCGCCAATATGGCCTTCGAATAGCGCTGGCCCGATGAATGGGGCATTCAGTTTCGTTAGGATTGGTGAGAACAACGGCTGTGCGAGCTTTGCGAGCACGGAGGCGAAGATCATGAAGCCGCCGATCATAAGCAGCTTCTGTACGCTTGCGGTTACAGYGTCGCCAAGCACTTTGCCGAAGCTGCGGCCGTCTTGGTCTCTGCCAAGCTGCATAGCTGCTCCCAACTGCCCCAATAGCCTGCTTTGCTGCGTCTTATCAGGGGAAGCTGTCTCTATGGAGGGAGCAATTACATTATTTTTTGCTCCGATATTTGCAATGGACAATAGAAGCAGCAGGAAGAGAGCAGACAGCCAAACGGCTGCTGCTATCATAATGCCGACAATCGGTTTATGAAGGAAGCCTGCACCGATGACAACGAGCATGAATAGCGGATTAGGCATATGCGCGATGGCGAGCAGGCGTTGGCCTTGCGTTTGGTTGACTTTATTTTGTTTGCGCAGAGAGGCTGTTGCTTCCGCTCCCGCAGGATACCCGCCCATCCAGCCAAGCGCAATGGCGTGCGCCGCCTCGCCAGGCAGCTTGAACAGCTTGTTCATAGCTGGACTTAGCAGGGCGCTAGTGACATGAGCGAGCCCGAAGGCGGTCATGAGCTCGAACAGGACGAGAAAAGGCAAAATGCCGGGAAACACAATGTTCCACCAAACGGTCAGTCCTTGCAGCGACGCTTGGAAGGCGGCATCGGGCTGTACAATAATCGTACCGACAAGCAGGATGGAAATGATGGCGATCAGTATCGTTTTGGCCATAGCCGTTCAACTCCTAGGACAATCTGTTCGTATAAGTTAATTAGTACGCTTATGGCGCAGCAGATAGACCAAGCAAGGACATGGATGAACGACCGCACGACTAGAGAGCTGTAACCGAGAGGAAGTCAGGTACAGAGGAATAGGAGGCTTGCTTCTTGTGAATAGGCAGGTTTCGGATTTAAAACGGATAACGCTTGTTGCGGTTGCGACGGCGGCAGCCATGTGGATTCTGTTGTATGCGCCAACACCTTATGTCGTCTATGAGCCGGGTATTGCAACACCGGTAGCCCCGATGGTGGCAGTTGAGCAGGGAGATGCCGAAGGGAACGGAAGCTTCCTGCTCACCGCGGTTAAACTAAGCGATCCTAATTTCTTCAACGTCCTGCGTTCGGCATGGGACAAGGATGATGATATCCTCATGAAGAAGGATGTGTTCAGGGGCTATACGCAGCAGCAATATGCAGACCGGCTTTCCGTCATTATGGAAGGCTCGCAAAATAACGCAGTCGAAGCTGCCTACCATCATTTGAATTTATCCTATACGATCGAAGTACAAGCGATCATCGTGTCGGATAATGCCTCCCAGGTCGAAGAGGGAAAGAGCTTATTCCAAACCGGCGACAAGCTGATCGGAATGACTGGCGGTCCGCGATTTGAGAATGCGGCCGATATGCTGGACAAGCTGCGTAACGTAGAGGAAGGCAGTCCGTTAACGGTCGAAATAGAGCGCAGCGGCGCGCGAATGCAGGTGCAACTGGATGCGGCTCGTCTTGGTTCAGGCTTAACGGAAGAGCGGTTGCCTGCTTTGTTCGGAGCATCTGGGCTTACGGAGCTTAGAGCGCTAGAGCCAACCGAAACGTGCGACCGGCTTACGATAAAGGCGGGAGACATTGGAGGGCCGTCAGCCGGTCTCGTATTCGCTCTGCAATCGATTGATTTGCTGACTGAAGGCGATCTAACTGGAGGAAGCCGTATCGCTGCTACAGGCACGATTACGCCAGAGGGCAAGGTTGGACCGATAGGCGGTATTAAGCAGAAGGTCGTGATCACAAGCCGGGAAGGCGCGCAGCTGTTCCTCGTTCCGGAAGGCAATTATAAGGAAGCGACTGCGAAGGCGAAGCAACTCGGCACGGCGATGAAGATTGTAGAGGTTACGGATCTTGAGGATGCGCTTGGCAAAATAAAGCAGTTCAACGCTGCCGCAAGCGGCGGCCAGTAAAAAAGAAGCGCGTCATCCTTTACAGGATGACGGGCTTCTCCTTGAAATCTCTGAACAACGCTTCAGACGGAACGGTGTCACCGCGGCCAAGCATGTACACGGCGCTTGCCCTTGTGTCGAGCTCTAAGTAGGAATAAGGCTCGGGCGCCCTGGCAGCGCTAAGCAGCACAGGCAGCGAAGAAGTTGTTCTCATGCGGCGCAGCAGCTGCTTGCCCTTCTCAGTGAAGCCAAGAACGCGAATGTACTGAACGCCGGAGGCTAGCTTCTCTGTTGTGAAGGACGGCTTCTCATGTCCGAGAAGCACCGACAGCAGCGCGCGTTGCAGACGCGTTCGTGTGTATCGTTTTGTTTTGAGCATGACCAGCAGCTCCTCGAACTGCATCGAGGTCAGCTCCGGGAGCGTACGGAGCAAACGATGCTCCATTCCTTCCGATATGTCCCGCAGCTCGGCAAGTTGACTGGCGGAGCGGGTCACGGTCTGATGCAGCAGCGGCTGCATGAAGTTGGTCCAACTGATCGGGCAATGACCGGCCGACCATTGCTCTTCTATGATATGATAGGTCGATGATGGAACGTATGCGCGAATAGGTGCCAGATTACGTTCCTCGAGCAGCAGCTTGCGAATAGCAGTCGCGCTGGCAATCTGGCTGTCCGAGATCGTCTGATCATTGTATTGCGATTTCTCGCGGGCGATCGTGAACGGCTGCATTCGGCCCTCCAGTCGCCGCAAGGCTAGCAAATAATGAAGACCTAGCGTATGATTAGGCTGGGCGAATGGAAATGAAGCCGTATCCGTATGGCCCTGCTCCGATAAATAAGCGGCGACGGCCGCGCTGTATGCGTTAGGGTAATTCACTCCCGTATCGAGCAATTGCTTCAGCGATGCACGGAAGTCCGGCGGCTCGTCTGCCAGCAAATCGGCTGCCTGTTGCAATGGAGCAAGCTCGCCGCTCTCTGTGCCGAAGCAGAAGGCGTCTACGACGCCTGTCGCCTCGAGCAGAGCAACTGCGCCGTAAGCGAACCATTCTGCGGCATGCGTGGCGTAGGCGACTGGCAGCTCGATGACAAGGTCGCAACCGCCCTCCAGCGCCATACGTGTGCGTGACCATTTATCGAGCAGCGCGGGTTCGCCGCGTTGTAAGAAATTACCGCTCATGACAGCGACTACAGTATCGGCGCCCGTTATTTTGCGCGATTGTTGTAAATGATAATGGTGACCGTTGTGAAACGGATTGTATTCGACGATGAGTCCTACCGTACGCATCCTCTAACCTCTCTCTGTTAAATCTTGGTCGTCCTATCATAACATAGAGAGGCGCGCCATACACGGCCGCATAGTGGATAAACGAAATAACCGTGTGAAAATGTTGACAAAACGGTAGGCTGATAGATATAATAATCTTTGTTTGTTTGGGGTGATCTGATGCAGTTTCATATTCAAGAAACGATGTCCAAAGGTCTAAAGTCGACGATCAATGAACAATTGGACGTCAGCGACCTATTTCAAGGACGCCAAGATGTTATTCGTACTGGGCCGCTTCACGTCTCGCTTCAAGTAACCGGCAATGAAGGCTTCATTTCGGTTGATGGAGAACTTTCCATCGATCTGGAGCTGGCTTGCTCGCGTTGCCTTGATCCGACAAGTGAGCATACGGTCATTCCGTTCTTCGAACAATTCAAGCCTGCTTCGGGTGACGAAGACAAGGATGAGGAAGAAGAGAGTGACTTCATCGAAGTAAGCGGAGAACGACTGGACTTGAAGCCTTATCTCGAAGAAGCGCTTCTGCTGTTCATGCCATTCGCGCCGCTTTGCAGCGATGATTGTAAAGGTCTATGTCAAGAATGCGGACAAAACTTAAATGAGCGCACATGCAGCTGCAAGACGGAGAAGATTGACCCTCGATTTGCAGCGCTGAAGGATCTATTTAAGGAATAACGGCTCGATTGATTTTGTGAAGGAGGTGGGAAATATGGCAGTACCTCAACGTAGAACGTCCAAAACTCGCCGCGACAAACGTCGTACGCATTTCAAGCTCGCAATACCGGGCATGGTGAAATGTGAGCAATGCGGAGAGCTGAAATTGGCTCACCACGTATGCAAAGTTTGCGGATATTACAAAACAAAAGAGATCATTTCCCAATAAGAATGATTTCAATAATAGCACTTCATCTCGCGATGAGGTGCTATTTTTTTTCTCCGTTCATTGCGCTTGGGCCATTTTTTTTATATACTCATATTTAGTACCTGGTGATAATATCTGCTTTCATACATATACTAATCG
>NZ_JBFRGE010000146.1:0-6352 GCF_052115185.1 Paenibacillus sp. 2TAB19
GGCTTGCCCAGCTCTGCCCCGCTTCTTCATGCTTCATTAACCTTTAATTTTCGCAACTTTTTTCTTAATCTCTTCCGTCATCGTTTTTTCATATTCGGCAACAGTAAGCTTATTGTATTCAGCTACATACTCATCCCATAGCTTGTCGAAATCAGATGCCGGAGCAAGAACGATCTTGGCAAAATATTTGCGAAGCAAATCTGTTTTCTTAACGCCATAGATTTGAGCATCCGATCCTTGCTCCAGAGCGATACTCCATGCTGGGTACCAAGGGCGTTCATCTGGTGCAGCGAACATCTCGGCATACGTTTTCACGCCGTATTTCGCTAAACGTTCCTTCTCCGCTGCCGAATACGATGCTTGCGCCACTTCAGGCTGTCTGCCTGGATCGACTGCATTGCCGTCAGCGAACGACGAGCCTTGACCATACATTGGCCAGTAGTATTCGTAGTAGCCAATACCGCTTTCTCTTTTGTAGTCGTTATTTTGCAATTGAGCAATTTGCTCAGCTGTACGATACAGACGGCCGTTCGCGTCTTTCGAATAATGCTTGCCTTCAATACCCCAACGCGTAAGAAGCTGGTTCTCATCGGTCAAGAGATTATCGAAGTACTTAATGATACGTTCAGGATCTTTAGCGCTTACCGTAATTCCGATACCGCGGTTGTTAACGAATGATGCCGGTTCCAAATATTGGTCTTTGATGCTGCCATCGAATACGATTGGAAGCGGGAAGTACTCAAGATCATCATTGCCGTTAGCTTTAAGCGTTTGCGTAGCTTGGTTGATCTGCCAGCCGTAATCGAAGAAGCCTAGTACTTTACCGCCTGTCAGCTTCGCCAAGTATTGGTCGTAGTTATCTACAACAGAAGACTTGTCGAACAGCTTCGCTGTATTCAGATCGTTCAGCGTCTTCATCCAACGCTTCGTATCTTCGTTGTTGCCGTATACTTTGGCATCCATCGTAGCCAAATCGACTTGTACTTCGCCGTCGTTCGGGTAACCGGCCATGTGGTTCGGAGGATTCGTAGCTGCGAAGAAGCGCCAGTCATGCGTCAGCGTCGTCATGCCGATCAAGTCCTCGTCCGCATGAGCTGCAGCGTAATCAGTGATGAGCTTGATGTACTCGTCAAGCGTCTTCACTTTCGGATAACCGGCTTCCTTCAGTACGCGGTTTTGAATCCAGAAAGCGCCTTGATCGATGTTCGGTGCAGGGATGAATTCACCAACAAGCGGGCTGAATGGCAGGAAGTAGATGTTGCCGTCTTCCGCTTTCATCAAGTTGTAGTATGGTTCGTATACACGTTTAATGTTAGGAGCGAATTGGTCGATTAGATCGTTCAGCGGGATTAGCGCTTCCGCTTCAACAATTTTGTCGATGCCTGCATCGGGCGAAATAACATCCGGGTATTCGTTACTAGCGATCATCGTTCCGATTTTTGTATTCAAATCGCCAACAAGAAATTCCATTTTAAAGTTTACGCCCGTTTGATCTTCAAGCACTTTGCCGACTTCGGTTTTGTTCGAATCGGTGTCTTTGTTCGCAGTTGCGTTAAAGTACGTGAACGTCACTGGTTCCGGTTTCGCAGCCTCCGGTTCAGCCGTTGCAGCGTTGTTTGCAGGGTCATTCGTTGCGGCAGGCGTGTTGTTGCCTCCGTTGTTGCCCGAGCAACCGATCAGCGAGATTGCAATTACGGATGCGAACGTTGCCATCAGCCATCTTTTTTTAGTCATACAAGTTGTTTCCCCTTTCGCTATCTTGTAATTTGTAAGCACTTTCAGTGTATAAGAGGATGGCTGCGCTGTTTACCTAGCAAACTTTATGTTTTACTCTCAAAAACTTATATCATTTTGAAAACGCTGTCACATTTTGACCATCTTAGGTCAAATGTCATTATTTTCGGTTATCACAATCGTGATTTCGGTCCCTTGACCCGGCTCGCTCTTGATTTGGAAATCTGCCTTGTCTCCATAAAATCCTTTGAACCGCAAATAGACGTTTCTCATACCTACATTGTCAGAAACCGCGTCATCCTTATCTAGTCCAGCGAGCATGTGCGCTAGCTTCTCCTGCGGAATGCCTACGCCATTATCCTTAATCGTATAAGCAAGCCCCGTTGCCCTTCTCTCGATATGAATGTGTATCCATCCAGCCTCCTTGAGCGGTTCGATCCCGTGAATGCTTGCATTCTCAACAAGCGGCTGCAGCGTCATCTTCGGAATCATCGTGGACAGCACACCTTCTTCGGCATGAATCGTATAGTTCAACTTGTCGCCAAAGCGGTATTTCTGAATTTCAAGGAAACACGCGACAAGGTCTAGCTCGTCCTTGAGCGTAATCCAGTCCTTGCCCCAACTAAGCGATTTGCGGAAGATCTTGGCCATATTATGAATGATCTTCGCCGTCTCAAGCTCGTCCTTCATCAAGCTTCGCATCCGAATCGTCTCCAATGAATTGAACAGGAAATGTGGATTGATCTGGCTTTGCAGGGCATGAAGCTGAGATTGATTGCGGCTCAGCTGAAGCTCTTTCTTCTGAATGTCGGCGATATAGACATCGTCGATCAGAGACTTGATCTGCCGTGTCATCCGATTAAACTCCTCAGTGAGCTGGCCGATCTCATCCGCTGACGGGGGATCGTTGATCGTCTCGAACGAATGGTTCTTCACCCGCTTCATCTGCTTAAGAATGCGGACAAGCCGAACGCTTAGCGACCGAGTGAACCATACGAGTATAAGCGTCGGAACGAGAATATTGGCAAAGGACATATACACGACGAATAACTTCGATTTGTTGACGTCCTCCAGCACCTCGCGCTCCTTGAACTCGCCAACGATTTTCCAGCCTTCCAGATAAGTAACGTTGCCAAAGTCTTTTTCCAGCACGATCATATCACCGGACGTATCCGGCTGGTCATAATGGATGCTTCGTCCGCTTCCGTCGTTAAGCGGTTGCTTCGGATCCGACGAATATTGAATTTCATTATCGCGAATTAAATAGACCGTTCCCTCGAGCGTAACGTTTTGCAGCATTTCTCTTATCGTTTGGGGATGCATATCGATCTTAATCAGCTTTTCTGCCGAACCATTAACACCAGAATCGACCATTTTCCGGATGATGCTCAGCGTATTAGGAGCAAGTCCTGGATACTCAGGATCATTGCGCTCCAGAGCCGGCTGCGCCGACATTTTGCTCATCACGCTTTTGTACCAATTCTGCTCGCGAACGTGACTGTTGATTCTTTGCACACGCCCGCCATATAGAATCGTATCGTTGGTGGAATAGATCGTGACCGCCTGAATAGCCTCATACACCGGGCTATATTTATCAAGCAAGTTGATCATATACGTATGGTAATTTTCCACATAATCGGACTGATTGCTGTATTGTCTCTCTATATACTCATTCAATAACGTGTCATTATATAGAACGGTCGATATGCCTACCGCCGCTTCGATCTGATCATCAACTTCATTGCGAATTTGCTCAAGCCCCCGGTTGATATCAGCCAGCTTCTGCTTCTTCACGCTGCTCGTCGTCAAGTTAAAGAAGATGACGTTTGTCAACACCACCGGGATGAATACGGCAAGGATGAACACGATGACCATTTTATTGCGCAGCCGAATATCGTTCATTCGTTGGAACATGTACTCACCTACCGACTTTATTATGTTTTGCTGCGCGCGATTAACGCTTGCTTATATTCCGTTGGCGTCTTGCCTTCAACCTTCTCGAACTGGGTGACGAAATAATCGGCGTTGCTGAAGCCAACCTTCGCTGCGATCTCATATACTTTGCAGTCGGTCTGTCTGAGAAGACGCTTAGCTTCCTGCACCCTAAGACTGAGCACGTAATCATTGAAGTACACCTGATAGGTCTTCTTGAACAACTGGCCTAAGTAAACGGGATTCATAAAAAAACGTTTGGCTATACTCTTAAGACTCATATTCTCCCGATAATTCGCATCAATGTACAGCTTGATCTTATGAATGCCTCCGCTTGCCTTCTCGCAGCGCAGCTCGCTTAAATATTCGGCGCTTTCTTCGATGAAATCGAGGAACAGCCCCTTTACGCCAGCGGCCGTCATCGGACGCAGCGTCCAGTCCAAAATCGGTTTCATCGAACGCAAATGGCTTTCTTGGCCATCCATTCTAGAGATAATCCCGGCTATGCTTAACACGCATTTGGATAAAAAAGCATTAACGGATTGCCCCGCTAAACGATCGTATTGAAAGGAATGAAAGGCGGCGTCCACCGTCTGCTTGACCGCTGCGAGGTCATTCTCCTCTAGTTTATCTATGAGGATATCGGCTAATTGAGCGTCGGCATCCTTGTACTGCAAAGTTAGCAGCATCGCTTCTTCCGCGAAAATAATCTTTTGATCCCCTAGCGCAAGCTTGCGCAGCGTGGCTTCACGGGTACTCTCGTATGAAGCTTTCAGTTGCTCCGGCTTGCGGAAAGGGATGCCTGCATAAAGCTGTAATTGTGCCTCATCTGCACACACCGCAAGCTCGCGAATCAATCTGTCCGCGAGTCGTTCCCATGAATGCGAATAAGGACCAAGCAGGCCGGAATGAAGAAACATACCAAATGCATAGCTGCCTCGATCATGGATAATCATATCAGGAGGACTGCTTAAGAACGTTAGCGCCGCAAGCTTCAGCTTCTCCAGATTGGCAATCGCTTGCTGCTGCTCCTCCTCTGGCGCATTATTTCTCTCGACTAACAAATAGCGATACTCATGGCCTCCCTTGCACAAGCCAAGCTCCAGCACAAGCTCTTCATTTCGTTTCTGATCGAGATTTCCTTGCAATAACTGATCCAGTAAATCTACCGCATTTCGCTCTCTAATCGCTTCCTTCTGCTTCGAGGATTGCTCCAGCTTGACCGATAGCCGCTTCAGCGTCTCGATCATTTCGTCCTCGTCAATCGGCTTCAGAATGATGTCTTCTACGCCGTATCTTAACGATTGCTGTGCATACGCAAAGTCGTTATAGCCTGTAATTACGATAAATTTAGCCTGCGACAATCGCTCTTCTTTCACTAGATTGATCAATTTCAAGCCGTCAATAACCGGCATCCGAATATCCGTCACGACTAGATCAGGCTGAATGTCTTCGATTAGCTTCAGCGCTTCTTCTCCATCAGACGCTTCTGCTACAATCGTATATCCGAGATCCTGCCAAGGAATAAGGACTCGCAAGCCTTTCCGCGCAAAAACTTCATCATCGACGAGAATGACCTTTTTCATCCTGCACCACTCCCAGCTATAGTTATGGAATCATGTAAACGCATACAAAATGTTCGAGCCCCGCAATTCAGAAGCACCGATTATTATAACTTCTAGAYGGYATAGTCGTAACCCTAAAATGATTAGTTTTTGGTGCAAAATATTTAGTTTCTTCACTTTCCTTTTCAGAAAGTAGAAAAAAAGCCCAGGAAAGATACTCCCGGGCCGTTATTATTTACTTAGTAGATCGTTCTGCCATGCGAATCGGCAATGTCGGATTTACGGTAGAAATAAGTGTTCAGCATATCGCGCCATTCCTTTGCATGCTCCGCTTGCTCGCCGAGCCGCTCCCACACTAGCTTATAAATTTCCTCATTAACATCAGCTTTTATGGACTCCCATCTCGTGACTAACAAAGCCGCGCGCTCCGCGCCTTCGAAGCGCGTATCGTATATATGCTGGATGACGGTTTTGCCGGAATGAAGAATATGCGTATAAGGGACATGATGGAAGAACAGAAGCAGCTCATCTGGACATTGCTCAAGCGACTCGTATTTTTCAAATTGACGCGTTGTATATTGCCCCGAGTAACCCGTTCCCGAACGAACGGTTCGATCAACGCCAATACCTTTGCAATCCGCGAAGTGGTATGTGCCCCACTTGGAATACTCATAGCCGTCTACGTTCGGGCCGTAATGATGGTTAGGATTAACCATCCAGCCAACTCCAAGCGGCGCTGTATACGACTCATAGATGGAAAGCGAATCAAGCAGCATCTCGGTTATCGTGCGATTTAATTCCGGGTCGTTCCCGAACGTCATGGCCGTCCATTCTGCCGCAATTTCGTCCGCGCCTAAAGAAGGATTCCACGCCAGCCTTGCAAACCCGTATAAATTCGCCCCGGCTAGCGGATGTCCCGTCCAGCAATCATCATTGCCAACATTGGATACCGCAGCTATGCCCCCGAGCTTCCTGCCAAACAGCGCTCCGCTTGCAGCAGACGCAACGGTTGAGCCTTCGCCACGCGCGAAGGTATCGAACTCCAATACCTCTTTCCACTGCGGGACGAGATAACATAAATGACGCTGTTGTCCGGTATACTCCTGCGTAATCTGCAGCTC
>NZ_JBFRGE010000147.1:0-6170 GCF_052115185.1 Paenibacillus sp. 2TAB19
GTTTGATTCAATACAAGGACAATCTGTATTTTGTTGATATTGAAAATAAAATGATCAGGAATGCGTTGTTAGAACAAGTTGGCCGATATGATTTGAAAGATTCAGAAAGGAAAATTGCAGATAAAAAAGACGAAAACCTTGGTTTAGTTTGGGGAGCTTACGCTTCTATTAATCAAGATGGAACAAAAATGGTTTATTTCAGTAACAGAAATGCAGCTTTCAATGATAATTTAAATGGAGAAATGTGGATAAAAGATTTGAAGACTGGTGAAGAGAAGACTGTTAGGAACTGGGAACATGTCCTTGGTTGGGGGACGGATAATGAGTTGATTTTAAGAACAATACGAGATTCAACCATAAATATTGAATCGTATAATATAGAGTCAGGCCAATCATTACAGATCGCTGAAAATTATATTAGTGTTGGATTCTCACATCCATATCTTATTTATCAACAAGAACCGAAAATGATGATTGTTTATCAAGTGGAGACTAAGGAGAAGAAAGTAATTGAGTCAGAAACCATTAACCTTATTAAGGTGCTTGAAATAAACAAATATAGCTCTGAGATACAATGGGCGATTGGTCTCAATGCTCCTGACAGGACCAAAATAGATCGAAACATTTTGGTTTTTGATCTGTTACATGGCGTTATTAAAGAGATTAACCCACTAAAAAATACATTAATTGAATCAGTGCAATGGGTCGATTCCAGCCAGTTCCTCGTAAATGCAAGGGAGATCGGATCATCGCAAAATTCAACCTATTTTGTAGATAACGATAAACTCTGGGGAGATGAGTAACTTGAAAAATATTTTATTAGTACTATTATCTAGTCTGATTATACTCTACAGTTCCTTAACAATAAATGCAAGTGTTGTATCCGCAGCAGACTATGATCCAAAATTTAGCGAGGTATATGGAGTTACAAATATTGTCACTTCAGGAGTCGCTCGTTCACCTTTACGTATGGGGACTGCACCTACCGCTTCCGATAGTTGGGCGTACATTACTAGTAAAAATAATCAACCAAGAGGTTCTGGAGACACTAATCCACATCAAGGGACTGATATTCGTGCCGGTGCGAATACCAACGTGTATTCTATTCTTCCAGGAAAGGTTGCATTAATTAAAGAGGATGCGACTACAATTGCTGCACAATTAGGATCGATTTTCATTCAATATGATGTTAACGGCGATGGAACTTATGATAACTATTACGTCAGATACACACATATAATACCCGAAGCAAGTCTAAATGTAGGCGATATTGTTTCAAATATCGAAGTTATTGGAGTAGTTGATGTTCAAAAAGCGTATGGGCCACATTTGCATATGCAATCTGTTACTTCTACAACTACCTATAAGACGACTAAAATGTATAACTACTTTACTGGAGCCTCCAGTTGGGATTTTGGACATGCGTTAGATTATTTTGCTGCAGACTCATATGTTGGTAATAGCTTGTATATCAGTGCTTATGCTCACACAACTGGACCAGATGGTATATTCAGAGCTGAGAAAGTTGAACTTTATTATAAAAAAGGATCCACAGGTACATGGACCAAGTCTACAACAAATTTAAGTCCGTATTCTACATACCGATGGACAATTGACTTGAAAGCAGCAACTGGTGCTAGTGTTGGTAATACAATTTACTATTACTTGGTTGCAACTCGCGCTGGTTCGACTAGTACTCCAGCTGATCCTTCATTTACAGGATCATATAAAGTTGGCTTCTGGCCACAATATTTCGAACATCCTTCGGCTCCCCTGTCGGCAACGAATGCAAATTTAATGGCGAGAGTATTCGTAATCACGTAAAACACCTCCTAAAAACATGAGAAAACTGGCGCCTGTACCTAAATGGGCGTCAGTTTATTTAATTTTCCATATGGTCGTATAATACGCGTCTTGGTGTGAGCGTTGCACGTCTACCTATCTACCCAAGAAAAATGGCCGAATGCTTCATGCTTTCACTATGTGAATGAGGGCTACATTAAGAAACATTCCCCTTGGCGTTTGCCTCCTTAGAACTCTGAATTTTTGCACTCTCTAGACTTGCTTGTAACGCAGCTATTAGATCTACCTCGACAATTGCATCAAGACAGATCGGATCGATCCAGCGTGCAACCGATGGGATTTCCGGAGAATTATTGGAAAGAGATAAGTAAATATGTCTGATAGTTTTCGCTCTGATTTGAATACACGCTAGGGACTATCAGTGTGTTGGTAAAGATTGGTGCAGAGTTAATTGAGCAAGTATATTAGATTRCCGGATCTAGCTATTAATTAAAGTCCCACTTAGAAGCGGGAGCGATGTAGGAGTTTTCACTAATGAGAAGATCCTTCATTTCTATAGCAAAAAGCCAAAACTATAGAATAGAGATGTAAAATACGATGTTATGGCTCGACATCGAGTAACACAAAAAGAAGCCATCTTATAACAGTAGGCTTCTTTTTGTGTTACTCACATTTTTTATTGTGCCTGGCTTCTTCTCCGACAATCGTCGCGGCGGGAGGTCGATAAAAATATTGTTGCGCGCTCTGTGCCCCTGTAGGGATACGGAGTGATGTCGAGTTGATTGGTCCATTTTTGGTAATTAGAACATTGTCCTAATAATTGGAGCTGTTTCAGCAATCCGGATTCTGTCATCCGCGCTTGCGTTCAGCGCACCAGGTGCCAGGGGTATCGATCCCGGCGATAAGTTGATGGAAGTAGGCGGCGGGGAATGACGGCAGAATGTACCTTTTTATGTTAAAGAATGTGCTATCTATAGCTCCGTTAGTTTTTCGCCGTAGGGGTGATTAACAACCGGCTCTTTAATAAAGTTGCTTAGCATTGTAACCCCGCGTTTTGCTGGAATCCAGCACTCTTGATTAATGAGTATGTCATTTACACCAAAACAATTTTTCATAAAAATGCACCGCCCAGAATTTTATCGAAAACCCCAAAGGGATTTTCCAATCTATTCTAAGAGGTGCACTTCAGCTTATTGTTCTATTATTTTAGACAATTTTTTTGCAATTCCGTCTGCATACCATAACTTGTGTCCTTCTTCGTCTATCCTAGTCTTTAAACTTATGAAAACATACGAAGCATTCTTTTTTTGCCAGTATACTTTTATCTCTGTTCTGTCGGGATTAAAAAGCAATCCAGGCATTGAATCCCCAACCTCTAGATTTTTGCTTTTCGCCTCACCGAAAACCTCAAGAAAAGAAKACTTTTCCTCATCTGATAAAGTGGGAATGAAAGTATCATGCAATGTTCTCATGTCCGTAAACGTCCAATCAGATACATCTTCTTTTCCTTCATTGATGATCTGATTCTTTCCATTCTCCCATGTTTTTTGCAATCTTTTCTGAACTGCCGCTACATGAGCAGCATCTTCAGCAGGTACCGAGGGGGAAAATTTATTAAACGAGTCTTTTGCAAAAGCAATTGCACCAGTACCCGTTATAACTAAACAAGCGAGTGCTAGGGTAACTATTGTTTTTTTTGCTTTCATATTTTAAACCTCCATTTTGTTATTGAGCTGATTTGGTCTTAGAGCTATAACCTGTATCCGTGTAATCTGCAGCTCCTGCTGTCTTGTAATGTATCCTTGTGCTCCAATCCATTTCATATAATCCTAATGCATTGTGATAACATGACGCTGTTAATGCAGCTGCTTGTGTAACTGAAGCAGTTGTCTTATATTTTGTATCCATTGATGAACCTAGAAAATAACCATCTAAATAAAAATCCAAATACGCCCTTACGAAGTCTACATTAGCATTGTTTGACGATTCGTAAATAGCGCCATGCATATAGGTAACTTGTGGGTTCGAGCATGGTTGTGTATATAAACTTGGTGCACCTGCAAATGATTGTATTGGAAACAGAGTAAATAACAAAGTTAACGCTACAACCATCTTACTTATTGTATACTTTTTAATTTTAAATGAGAACCGTAACATGAAAAAACCTCCCACTAAGTAATAAAACTTTTTGCTCCTAAATTTTCGAGATTGACTTTTTGAATGGTTCGATTTTATTCAAACCGTAGGCAAAACGTAGATAATAAACATGAAAATCTCCATAGACCAAGCATATTTTTTTACGCAATTGTTCAAACCATTTATTCAAAAGAGCCAACGTTTAAAAAGTAATGTTATAATTACCATCCCTCTCAATATGAATCTAGTTCCTAGTATTTTGAACTTCTAAAATATACCATTGTATTTCGCTCTCTGAAATGGGCCTTTTATCCTTTTTTGTTGTCGTTTTATGTAGATATATCGCATTTTTTCTGTCATTCCACTTAACTAATCAAGCTGAAATAAAGAATGAAAAAGTATGGTAGGTAATTTCATATAGCTTGTCGAATGCCGCCTACAACGAGAAAAATCCGCGAGAAAGTGCGGGGATGTTCCGGGAGCGATTATCGACCTATCCTATTCTTAATGCGTTAAATTGCTAAAAGATACTTCTGAATTCCGTGCTGTACTGATCCCAAAAGTGCCCAAACCCAAATAGGAGATGGATAGTATGACATTGAAAAAGACGATAGTATGGATAACCATGATGGGTAATGGAAGTCGGAAACCGTTTGTTCGGTCCGTGAAAAAAACAGTCATGGCGAGTTGTTCATGCAACAGATAAACTATGGATCGAGCGACCGAGAGATGAATTGAATTTAAAGTCAGTGGATGACTTTTGACATTGAGTATTACACTATTCGGTATCAGCCGAACGGAGGTATGGAATACGTTTGTAAAGTAATGGCTTCCCGATGGCCATAGATRGATCGCTTCAAACAGAACCTTGCTAAGGTTCTTGTTCTCCAGCCCATAGGAGTAAGATGTCGCTCCGAGCATAGAAACCGAGATTGTGTGCGACGGATGGCGGAGAAATTAATGGTACACTATGAAAAATATGAGGGGAGTGATTTGTTGATGAATAATTTACGTCGGCTTTTATTCGTATTATTAGGTCAGCCAGAGATTCTGGTTGGCCTTCTTTAATGGTCGTTCTATGATGGCGGTAGCCGGGAAGACGTAGGGCTTTTAGGGGCTCAGACCCCGTCCTACCCCTAATGACCATGTTTGAGCTGGTTGAGGCTTTTTAGACCTCGTATCACAAGCGAAGCTATGGGTTTGGAACCATCGTGGGATTGCCAGCTAAACTTGCAGCAGGAGGAGTTGACAGGAAGCAGAAATCGGACTGGATGTGACTAAAGGAGCGAGTGTATTTCAGGCGTTTGTGAAGCGTAATGAGGTGTACGGGAAACCCAAACTGATTAGTCATACCGAAGACGGGTTTGAGAGACTTGGCGATGTGATTCGCGAACTAGAGGAACTAACAGGGAAACGACCTGTTGTTGTTCTGGAGGCAACCGGGCACTACCATCGTATGATTGTCTCCTTCTTGGAACGTATAGACATCACACATTTCATAATTAATCCACTCCTATCTAAACGCTCGAAGAGTGCACAACTACGTAAAGTAAAAACGGATGCAGCGGACGCCTGGCATTTGGTTGAAATGTATTACCGAGGTGACGTTCAGCCGCATCGCAAATGGGCGGACAGAATAATGGAAATCCAGCATCTAACGAGGCAACATGAATTTATGACGTCGCAATTCGTGCAGTCGAAGTTGAATGCGAGGGCACTGCTGGATCAGGTATGTCCGGCATATGAAGACATCTTCCGAGATATGTTTTCCAAGACAGCGTTACAAGTGCTCCGTCATTTGCTGCATGGGATCAGCATCACCGAAGAAGTGATTCGGGAAACAGCGGGCTCCTCACACGGGAAAGTATGGATTCGAGCGAAAGTGGAACGGATTCAAGGTATGCCGTCGCTAAGTAGGTCAAGCGCCTCTCAAAAGACAGCATTATTATGTATGATTGAAGTTCTGCTTGCTCAGCAGGAACAACTGAGTCACTTGGAACAGAAAATTCAGGAGGAAGCGCTGGAGATCCCCGATTAAGAAAGCTTGTCCGTGGCTTTCTTCTTTAGATATGTCTACATAACAGGGTTCATTTTATCTCTCCTTGAAGAAAATTTACCGGCAGCCCCTATGAACCTCCTTGTCGCTCCACAGCATCGCATGTGATACGGGATCTATGTCCCAACCAGCCTCAATCATGGTCATGACAAGTAGGGGTGAACATTATAGCGCT
>NZ_JBFRGE010000148.1:0-6014 GCF_052115185.1 Paenibacillus sp. 2TAB19
GCTCATGATAGTGGCGGATGAAAAAGTCTCTATCGATGCCGACCATTCTGAAGCCGCATTTCTGATAAAGCGCCAGTTGACCGACTCCCGAATTGCCCGTTCCAATCTCGATTGTCTTGTAGCCAAGCTGCTTCGCGGTGTCAATCGCATGTTTGACCAGCTGCTTGCCGATTCCCTGCCCCTGCTCGCTCTCGGCGACTGCCACATTCACGATCTCGATTGTCTCCGGCCGAGTAGGCAGCAACACGTACACCCCTATAATCAAACCGCCGTCTTCGGCAACCATACATTGACCCCGGTTCAAATATTCGTTCACCAGCTTCTCCGAAGGATCGGCCATCAGCAGCAGTTCCATCGGCGGAGGCTCGCGGTAAGCCAGCATTCTAATTTGCATCCTATACTCTCCTTGCCCATTCAGTCGCTATGGTATTCTAGCTTCTCCTATACGCTTGTTATTAAGACGTAGTTGGGAATGGCAAGGTTTCAAATAATTACTGGCAAAGCCTCTCTCAAGCTGCGGCACTATGCGTGAGCTGCTTGCGATAGACGAGCTTAGAGATCGTAATGCTAATCTCGTATAGCAGGAATAGAGGCACAATAACGATCAGATCGGATAAAATGTCAGGCGGCGTTATCGTAATCGCAACAATAGCCAAAATAAAATAAGCAAGCTTGCGCGCTTTCGCCAGCCTCGTCGGATTCAATATCCCAAGCTTCGTTAGAAACATAACGATCGCCGGCATCTCGAACAGCAATCCGAACGGGACAGTCATATGGATCATAAAGGTGAAATATTTATCCGCCGTATACATCGTATTGAAACTTCCGGCAGCCATCTGCGTCATGAAATGAAGAACCATCGGGAAAAGGATGAAGTAACCAAAGCAGATGCCAATAATGAACAACAGGCATATGCCGGGTATGAAAAGCAGCGTTGCTTGCTGCGCTTGCTTTGGTACGGCCGGCTGCACGAACTTCCATATTTGATAAGCTGCGATCGGCAGCGTAATAGCGATCGCCACGACTCCCGCAATCATCATATACACCCATACGACATCCGACGGTCCCAGCAATACGAGCTGGTGATCCATATCCCGCACGAGCCAGCGGTAAATATCTTTGACATAAATGAATGCTGCGGCCATCGCAACGACGAATGAGACGAGCGTGCGAATCAGACGCTGCCGCAGCTCGCCTAGATGTCCGATCAGACTTTGCTCATTCGGATTCGCGTTCGCCATTATTTGCTCGATACCGCCTGTGCTTGCGCGTCCTGCGGTTCTCCGTCTTTGCGTTCTTCCGCGCTGCTGTCCCCGCTGCCGTTGACAAGTCCGCGCGTAGCACTCTTGAATTCCGTTAGCGTCCGTCCGAAGGCGCGACCTAGCTCAGGAAGCTTCGATGGTCCGAACAAAATAAGCGCAATCACCAATATCAACACTAATCCCCCGATACCAATCTGACCAAATGGCATATGAATCTCTCCTTATTATCAGAACTATAATAACCACCTCAGCCGCAGTCTCGTTCACATACGGCTGGGTAGCTTTAATCATTGATTAACCAAGCTTGAATCCGCTAATAGCGACGACTGCGCATCTTGCTTTGCTGTCGCCGGCGCGGTGAGGCCATCTGCTCGTCGGATTGTTCAGATCGGTCGTATTCTCTCCCGGATGCTRCACCGACAGGAACAACGTCTGCTCGTCCGGCGTGAAGAACGGACCGGTCAGCTCGCTCTCGACCGGCGCCGATGCGAACTGGAGCGCGATCGCCTGATCAGGTCCGCTCGTCGGAATAACGAACAAGCCGTTATTCTTGAACGGTTTGTGCACGCCTTTATTTTGGCTGGTGCTGGAAATATCGGTTACGACCCACAGATGCCCGTTGGAATCAAACGCCAGGTTGTCTGGCGAACTGAAGCCCGATTGGCGGCCGCCGGCGGCGAAGATTTCGAAGTCGAACGTTAGCGAACCAAGATCGCTGTCGGTCTCGAATATGCGCGTAATATGTCCGTGAATATTGCCATGGTTGTCGTTGTTCGTATGGCAGATGAAGATGGTGTTATCGAAAGGAGAGATTTCGATATCTTCCGGACGATCTGTCGGCGTACCGCCAACGAGTAGCGCCGCTTCCTGGCAATAAGTGACGACGTCGCCTTGCGTCACGTATTTCTTAAGCAGCTCGGGCTTGTCCTTCACTGCCTTCTGCACCGCTTCGAGCGTTACAGGCGCCCATTCGCCCTTCTTCAGGTTAGCTACGTACAGCGTGCCTTCTTCAAGCAGTGCGGAGTTGCCGCGTCCAAGCGACTTGTTGTACTTGCCCTTGGATATAAATTTATAGACGCAAGCGTCCTTCTTGTCATCGCCCATATAGACGACTACGCGGCCGTCCTTCGCGATGCCCATTGCCGTGTTCTCGTGATTGAAGCGTCCAAGCGCCGTATGTTTCTTCAAATACTTCTTGTCGAACGGATCAATCTCAATAACCCATCCGTAATGCGTGTCAGGCAGGCTGGAAGCGGCTGCCGTCTCGGCGAAGTTCTCCTCGCATGACAGAACCGTATTCCACAGCGTAACGCCGCCGGAGCAGTTCGCGAACGTGCCAATAGCCGTCGTTGCCCCGCCAAGAGCCGCAGCGCCTTTGGCCGGACCGGTCAGATCAAACTTCGTATATCCGTTGATTCTGCGTGCGTGGGATGAATTAATGTCCATCTTCCATACGCCTTTATCGTCGCGATACACTTCGATAACGGACATGCCTTGGTAATAAAGATTGTTGTGCAGTTGCTCCTTCGTCATCTTGCCGTCCTTAACCGGTCCGATGGAGAAGATCGTGCTGTATTCATGGTTATTGACGAGAAGCCCTCTTACATTAGAGCCCTCAAGCGGGAAAAAAGCGTTGTAGTCGCAGCCGGAGCCGAAGCGCTCGCCTGCTGCATTGATGACATCGTCGAATGCCGCTACAACGTCATATTTGAAGTTTTTGGGGAGCAGAAGCTTATCTTCCGAGGATGGTGCAATCGGCTCGAAATAACCGCTGACACGATTCGTGTTGAAGCCAAAAAGGTGATCAGCCGTGGATGACATCGCAGAAGCTTTGCCATTCAATGTTCCGAGGCCGGCGGAAGCTGCCGCCAGGGCAGCAGCGCCCGTACCTAAGTAAGACAGAAATGTTTTACGGTCAATCGTTTTGTTCAACTTGTCCACTCCTTATTCATCATTTGATCTACAAGATCAAGTGTAATAAGGAATTGTTAGTGTAATATCACCTTCATTTGTATCTATTGTAAATTGTCCTTATCATCAGCTGAAGCGAGCAGCTCGCTTACCGTCACAAACTGGTAGCCCTGCTTCTTCAAATCGATCAATAGCAGCCTTACGGCCTCCACCGTCTGCGAACGATCGCCATACCCGTCATGGAATATGAGTATGCCGCCTTCCCTCGCTTGCTCCATCGTCTTGCTTACGATATGGTCCACGCCGGGATTCGCCCAATCACTCGCGTCCATATTAACGGCGCCGATCATCCGATAGTTCATACCGGCGGATTCTGCAGCTACGTCTCCGTCGAAGTCGATATAAGGCGGCCTGAATGTCGCCGGGCTGCTCCCCGTTAATTCCTTGATCAAGGCATCCGTCCGCTCAAGCTGTTCCTTGCGCTCCGCTGGGGCAATCTTCGTTAAGTGAGGGTGGTTATAAGTATGATTACCAATTTCATGTCCATGACTGTGAACCTCTCTAGCGACACTCGAATAACTCTCTATTGAACTTCCTATCATGTAAAAGGTCGCCTTCGCTCCGTACTCCGCCAGCACCTGCAGCAATTGAGGCGTATACGTCTCATCCGGCCCATCATCAAACGTCAATGCAAGCAGACGTTTCTTCGTTGCCACTTCATGAATAATACCGTTAATCGCCATACCACTAACCACCATCCTTATCTTCTAATAGCAGAAATAGCCTGTCAGCGACAGGCTACTCTAACTGCATCTGATATTCTACTATTAACCCTTCACACCGCCAAGTGTCAAGCCTTTGACGAAATAACGCTGAAGGAACGGATATACCATGATGATCGGCAAGCTTGCTACAATCGTCATTGTTGCCCGAATCGAAGTTGGCGTTACATAATTGCCGCCGCCCTGACTGGCATTCGCTGCCGCTCCTGCCGCGTCCCCGGTGCTGACGGCAGCGTTGGAGTTTTGCAGCATTTTCATCAGCTCGTATTGCAATGTACTTAGCTCGACATGCGAGGAATTGTACAGGAACACGTCAAACCATGAATTCCAATGATACACCGCCGTGAACAACGAGGTAGTCGCTAGAACCGGCATCGACAATGGCAGAACGATGCGAAGAAACGTTGTGAACTCGCCCGCTCCATCCATTCTGGCCGACTCCAGGATGCCCTCCGGCAATCCTTCAATGAATGAACGGATAACAATAATATTGAATACGCCGATAATGCCTGGAATGATGTACACCCAGAAGGTCCCCATCAAATGCAGATCCCGCACGAGCAGGAAGTTCGGAATCAAGCCGCCGTTGAAATACATCGTCAGTACGAAAGCAATGGATACGAATTTGCGAAGCACGTATTCCGGACGGCTGATCGTGAACGCGACCATTGCCGAACAGAAGGTCGAGATTATCGTGCCGAGCACCGTACGCAGCACCGAGATACCGGTTGCGCCGATGATTGTCGCTTCATTGAATACATACTTGTAATTGTCCAACGACCATACCCGCGGCCAGAAATAGATGCCGCCTCGAACGGAATCGCTCGCATGGTTAAAGGAAACAGCCATCATATTGATGAACGGATAGATCGTGACGATCATGAGCAGGATCATGAACGTAATGTTAGCCGCATCGAACAGCCGGTCTCCCGGCGATTGCAAACGTTTATAGCTTGTTTTTGCGTTAGCCATGATGGATCCCCCTTCTAGAACAGCCGTTCTTGCCCGAACCGCTTAGCCAGAGCGTTCGCCGAGAACAACAGAATGATGCTAATAACGGTCTTGAATATGCCTGCCGCTACCGATAGCGAATAGTTTCCTAAATTCATGCCGTATTTCAGAATGAATATTTCGAGGTTTTCCGAGAAATCGATATTAAGCCCGTTGCCAAGCAAATATTGAGRCTCGAAACCTGTCTCCAGTATTTGACCAAGATTCAGAATAATCAAAATAATGATGACGGATTTGATGCCAGGCAATGTTACATGCCAGATGCGCTGGAATCGGCCCGCTCCATCTATTTCTGCCGCTTCATATTGAGCGGGATCGATCGTAGTCATGGCGGCTAGATAAATAATCGTATTCCAGCCTACGTTTTTCCACACTTCGGATGCACCCATAATACTCCAGAAATACTTCCCTACACCCAGCCATAATATCGGCTCATTGATTAAGCCTAAACCTAACAATATCTCGTTTATAATTCCGCCGTCAGCAGACAGCACGCTTTGGATGATCGTCGCAGCGACGACCCAAGATAGGAAATGAGGTAAGTAACTGATCGTCTGAACGAACCGCTTGAACATGACATTTCGCAATTCATTAAGTAATATGGCAAGAATGATAGCCGTTACAAATCCGAGCACGAAGTTGATTAAGCTCATCGCTAACGTATTGCGCAGCACGAGAAAAAAACGCTCATCTTCAAACATAAATTTGAATTGCTTGAGTCCGACCCATTCCTGTTCGCCGAACGACCTTCTAGGCTTATAATTTTGGAATGCTATTGTCCAGCCCCAGAGCGGTACGTACTTGAATACGAACAGCCATAACAGGAACGGGATCGACATGAATACGAGCGTACGCTGCTTCACCAGCATTTTTAGAAATCGGACTGCTTTAGCAGGCTCTTTAAGAGGCAAGCTGACGCTATCGGATGTTTTCATTTCATTGTGAATGGACAATCTAATCGCTCTCCTCTCTCGGCGTCAGGCAGGGAAGAAGGAAGGGGCAAAGCCGTTAACGCTTGGGCTTGCCCAGCTCTGCCCCGCTTCTTCAT
>NZ_JBFRGE010000149.1:0-5376 GCF_052115185.1 Paenibacillus sp. 2TAB19
GTACAGGAATAACTGTTCGTTTTACAGGTTGCTATGATAAAGTAGAAGTTCAAGGAATAAGGAATAAGCGAAGGGGAGAGAGCATGGATCATTTGCAATTGGATCACTACTTGAGGCAGCTCGATCCCATCGAGCAAATACAGTCGATTACCCGTGCCAACGTCAATGACTTCGATGGAAATGAGTTGAAGCCGGAAAACGGAGGTTCCGTCTTCCGCATGCAAGAGGATTATTTTTTTGACCAAGGATCGATTTTTATTAGCAAGCATCATCGCTTTGCTCCAATGCCCTTGCATAATCATACGTTTATCGAATTAAATTACATGTACTCCGGAGAATGCACGCAGGAGATTAACGGGAAATTGGTTCATATCAAACAGGGTCAAGTTTGTATGCTTGATAAGGATGTCCTTCATCGCATCTATCCCCTTGGCGAAAACGATATCCTTATCAATATTATTATGAAAAGGGATTCGCTTTTGTCCGGCATGCTAAGCCGGTTGAATCGTACTGGAATTGTCTCCAATTTTCTAACCAATGCCTTGTCAGAGGATCAGAGCCATGATCGCTTTGTTTTGTTCCACTCCGAAAATCAACGCCAATTGCATAATCATATTCAGAATATGATGTGCGAATATTTCGATACCGATGATTTGTCCATGGACATGGTAGGATACTACATCCCTTTGATTTTTACCGAACTAATGAGAGTATACCGAACGGATAAAAATTTTGAACTTCACCTGACGAACGGCAAGGCCAGCATTATAGATATCCTGCGCTATATCGAACAGAACTATAGGGATTGCACATTAACGGGCTTAGCCGATGCCTTTGGATTTAATGCGAATTACTTAGGGAATATGTTGAAAGAACGAACAGGGAATACCTTTCTTTCTTTGGTTCAAACCCAGCGCATGCTGCAAGCAGCCCATTTGTTAAAGCATTCCCGGAAAAGCATTGACGAGATCGCTTATGATATTGGGTATGAATCACCTGGCTTTTTTTATCGGAAATTCAAGGAGTATTATGGACAAACCCCAAGAAGTTATCGTAGCTCTATGGAAATCACTAAATTCAAAGAATGAAGCCATTGCCCTGCTTTTTCGAAAACGCATACATTAAAATGGAACAGCTCAACCGCGGGCGGCAGCGATATTACCGCAACGGGCAGCGGCTATTCCCGGGAGAAGGAATCGCACCGAGCAGAGAGCTCGCAGCTTTACTCTACAATGCAGGTTACAGAGGGTACTTGTCGCCGACTTTGTCTTGTAGACGAAGCCAGGGTTTCTTTGTTTGGCATGATTACAAGCTGTGGAACAATCCAACTGGCAATTTGCCCTCCCAAGAAGCAGAGGCTTCCAATCCGAGCGCATGCGCCACAACTGCGGCCGTGTMGGAGATATCGACATGCTCAAGCTTGGTGCCAGGTGCGATGCCAGGGCCCGTGCAGCCCCAGAAGATGGTTTTATCCATAGGATGATCACTTCCGTGATCAAAAGCATTCTCGCCACCGCCGCCGTGATCGGTGACAGCAATAATAAGGCTATTCTTTAACAGATCAGCCTCCTCAAGTGCTTCTAGTATGACGCCCGTGTGTTGGTCAGTCTCTTCGATAACACGATGCTGCCCAGGCGTATTGTACCCATGCTTATGACCTGCAGCATCGGGCAAATCCAATTGTACATAAAGCAGCTTGAAATCAGGGTTTTCTTTGATGTAAGCAGCAATGGCTTGTACAAGCTCGCCATCAGGCATCGATACTTTATGTACCCCGATCGATGGTTCAATGATTCCAGAATTAATGGGCTCCCAAGCACTATAAGCAGCTAGTTTGRCATGGGGGAAGGCTTCTCTAGCAACACGAAAAATGGATGGATAGGGTGAGTTGACAGGAAATTGTTCCTTATCGGCCTTCGTATTGGTAAGACCATGTTTCGCAGGTGAAACCCCATGAAGCAGTGATCCCCAACACTCGGCGCTGATGGTGGGCGATGCGGTTTGCGCTTCGAGCGTGGAAGCTCCCGAAGCAAACAAACGGTCTAAATTCGGTGTATGTGCCCCGCGGACAAAATCGCCGGCGCCATCCCACCCAATGATAATGACACGGTTACAAATAGTCATGGATGTACCTGCCTTTTAAAGTTGTTTTATCCCCAAAAACTAATCATGAGAATTCCTATTAAAATAAGACCCGAACACAATATGCGTAAAGTGCCTTGCTTCTCCTTGAGGACGACAATGCCTAGAATCGTGGCAAATACGGTGCCAATTTCACGCACGGGGGAGATATGGGCAACAGGTGCGTACTTCATGGCGAAAAGGAACAATAAATAAGATCCGGGATTGAGAATCGCTCCGAGTAAAATGATTCTGCTGTTCCATTTCCATTCCATGCGCAGTTGTTTAGAGGCGATAACGGTAGGCGTCAAGGCYGCGACGAACCCGATATTGGTCACCTCAAGCAAAGAAATCGCTGAGATATGTTCAAGATTGAGCTTATCGACGAAGACGTAACATGTCGTGCATAAGCCAACACAAAGCGCCATAAGGAAAGGTTTAACAGACCCGTTGGAAGCTGATCTTGATCTTGCTCTGGTGAAAAAGCCGCTGAGCGTAACGAAACCGATGACCATACAAAGCAGTCCCATCCATCCGTAGATCGATAAGGATTCACGAAGGAACAGGACACCAATAATAGGAATGAATAAGGTACTGGTGCCTCTCATAATCGGATAGATTTGCGATAGATCCCCCATATTGTAGGTACGTGCTAATAAGAGCGCATAAACGGCCTGCAAGCAGGCGGATAACAATAGGAGGCCGTAGGACGATAAGGATAAGGGATGAAGCCATAATTCTCTTATTAAGTAAGGAAGAAGAACGATGGTGGTTACCATAAGGATGGACCATAAGAAGACGCTTTTGTTATGACTGCGTTTCGTGAATAAACTCCAAACGGCATGCGCCAAGCCGGAAGCGATGACTAGCAGCGTTGCGACGATAATCAAACAATGACCTCCAAGCTTCCTGGATTAAGTACCGGGTTGGTGTTCAGGTTGCCGGGTAATGACGGTACCGTCAGCAAGTCGCAGCCATGTCTCGAAGCTGCGCTCGCCTTCTCGGAGTCGTATCATTCTCGCGCCTCGCCCGAAGCCCTCTTTGCCATACGTGTTATAGCCGCTGGCTCTGCCGTAACATAGGCGAATCCCGTGCAGCTCACCCCAATAATCGTTGATATGATCATGACCTACGAAGGTTCCTACGATATCGTCCATTTCTAGCATGGCTGCAAAAAGGCCGGAGTTCACGCGGCTGCTGCAGACGCTAGMCTCATAAAAATTCCCGTAACAGGTCTTGCTGTCCCACACCTCTTGATATTCGGGTAAAGGGATATGGAAGAAAGCGAGAGCAGGCAAAGGCCGTTCAGCAAAAGGTTCTCGAATCTGCAGGGATTCTTTCTTGTACCATTCGATTTGATCGCTGCGAATCCAATCATACCCATCAATATGGGGAACGGGTGAATAAGCGCCTGAATCAAAGAAGTAAAGGTTGAATCTGCTTTGCCCGGCAGCATCTTGAATAGACAAACGGTAATTCCCTTCTCCGTTAACCTCTTTCGGACCCCGCTGGGCAACCGTATGCGGATACTCCAGCACCGCATGGATGAGGTCTTCTCTTGAAATGATCGATTCCGTGTCATGATTGCCGAACACGATCGCCCATGGAATCCCGCGAATTTCCACGGATTGGACAGCTTCTCGAAATGCTCCTATTGGATCCTCGCAAGGGGGATCACCTGGAGCTACATCACCGGTATAGATGACATCACCTGTAAAAACAACAAGATCCGGCTGTTCAGCGTCGAGGATATCATCCATGAGACGGCGAGTCATCTGATCCAGAACACCGTTATCTTTCCAATGTAAATCAGTGAATTGCGCAATCGTAAAGGTGTGATCCTCACGAAAGACGAGTGAATGTGGCACGATAAGCCCTCCATTTTTGTATATAACGTTGTTATCATGTGGTTTTATGTTGACTTCATGTTGTTTATTGACAATTGTAGCGCCGCTAGATCAGACTGTCAACCAGCAATTCTTATGACTCACGCTGAATAATTGACATCCTGTACCCCTAACCCTACAATGATAAAAAACAACATAAAACAACATCAATTATATGAAATCAGTCAAGTAGGAGGCCTCTGATGTCATTAACCTATGAAGATCGCAGGATGACGATTCTGAATCATTTGGAAATGGAAGGAAAAGTGCAGGTGCATCACCTGTCTGAGCAGCTTAGCGTTTCAACGGAAACGGTGCGGCGTGATTTGGATCGCCTGGAGAAGGAGGGCAAGCTCCGCAAGGTGTACGGAGGCGCGGTCAAAATGCGCATTGAGCTTGTAGAGCCGCCTTTTCTGAAGCGGACCCAAATGATGAAGGCAGAGAAAGCGGCCATCGGTAAGCTTGCGGCTTCATTAATTGAAGACGGTGAAACGATCATGGTAGATAACGGAACGACGACCATTGAAATTTTGCCTTATTTAAGGGATCGAACGAACATTACCTTGATCACCCACTCGATCCCGGTTCTTAATTTAGCGATGGAAACGTTTCGTGGAACCATTATTTTTGCGGGCGGGGAAGTAAATCCAGAGTACCAAGCGACAACAGGCTCCCTCACCGATCAGATGCTCGATCAATTTAAAGTGAACAAAGCGTTTATATCTGTCGGCGGCATTTCACTTGTAGACGGCATTACCGACTACCATTTAGCTGAAGCGAACATTTCCCGGAAAATGATGCAGCGGGCGGAGGAGTCCATTCTGGTCGCGGACCACTCCAAATTTGGGATGTCCACATTTGCCAGAGTATCGAGGCTGGAGGAGATTTCTATGCTGATCACGGACGCGGGCTGTCCCAAAGAATGGATAGATACGATGGAAGCGCTTGGTATCGAGGTGCGAATTAGCGAGTAAGACGAGATCGCCGTGGATTAATACCTAGGCTGCAAACGAGAAAAAGCGGCAACGATAAAAATCCGTTGCCACTTTTCCTTAAGAGTTTGAAACTAAACGATCAAGGAACATTTCAGCGTCACTATTAAACTTCCAGACAACACCAAATTTATCAACCAACATTCCGAAGCAGGAAGACCAAGGCATTTCTGATAACGGCATGATAACATAGCCGCCTACGGACAAATTAGAAAAGTAATTTTCTAGTAGCTGTTTATCATCAATTACGATACTAATTAGTATATTGTTGCCTTTAACCAACTCACCCGTTACGTTCTTCATCGAAGGCAGAATATCCGACATCATTATTTTGCCGCCAGCGAATTCTAACGATGACTCCATAATCATATTCAACT
>NZ_JBFRGE010000150.1:0-5365 GCF_052115185.1 Paenibacillus sp. 2TAB19
AAGTTCACAACTATTCAAAGACCGATCTAAGGTTTGCTATATAACAATTGTTTATTTTTTATCCTAAACTGAAAGTGCTTACATCACATTAAAAGTAGAAAGGGGTTAGGAAATGCGCAACAAAAGATGGCTGCAAACCAGCCTAGCCATGCTAACGGCCACAGTAGTTCTCCTTGCCGGTTGCTCGTCGAATAATGGCGAAGGAGGGAAAACAAACAACAAGAACAACACGAACACCAGCACCGCGACCGGCGAAAATACCGGAGAAGTCAGCAAAGACCCGGTCACCTTTACTTATTTCGGATTCGGAACGAATAACGACGTACTGGCGAGCGAAACAACGATCGGCAAAATCCTTCAAGAACAAACAGGCGTCGATTGGAAAATGGAGTTTGTCGTGGGCGATCCGAGCACCAAGGCCGGCGTCATGATTGCCGGCGGCGAATATCCGGATGTCATCTCTCCGGTAGCTGAACTTGCAAAGCTTTTGGATGCAGATGCGTTAATCCCGCTCAATGATCTGATCGAGCAGCATGGTCCTAATATCAAGCGCGTGTATGGCGATTATATGGACAAGATCACAAATGAAGACGGAAACATTTACATTCTGCCTTTCACGGCCAACATTGGCGGTTATTTGACGGAGCCGGATGCGGGCAGCAGCATCTGGATTCAACGCAGAGTGCTGAAAGAATTCGACTACCCGCAAGTTAAGACACTTGATCAATATTTTGAACTGATCGAGAAATATCAGGCTAAGTATCCGACCATCGATGGAAAAGATACGATCGGCTACGCTACGTTCGCAGGCGAGCCTGGTCAATTCTACACGATAACGAATGCACCTATGCATTTAGCCGGATATCCGAACGACGGCAATGTTTTGGTAGATATGGAGACGCATGAAGCCAAGGTGTACCAGGGAACCGATTACGAGAAAAAATGGCTTCAAAAGCTGAATGACATGTACGTAAAAGGTTTGTTCGATCCAGAGAGCTTCACGGCTAACGGCGACCAATTCATGGCTAAGCTGACTTCCGGCCGTGTGCTCGGATTTAGCGGCTACATCTGGCAGATCGGTAATGCGATCAACAACCTGAAGGCAGCCGGCAATGACGATCTGCGTTACGTATCGCTTCCGATCGTATTCGACGAGAATACGACAGATGCTTACATGGACCCACCTTCCTTCGTTAACAACCGCGGTCTCGGCATCAGCGTAAGCGCCAAGGATCCGGCTCGAATCATTCAATACTGGGATAACCTACTTACGGACGAGAACCAGAAGCTTGTMCAGTGGGGCGAAGAAGGCGTCACCTATTCCGTGAACGAAGAAGGCCGTTTCATCATGAGCAAAGAGCAATTGACGAACCGTAACGATAACGACTTCAAACGCAAGTACGGCTGGGCTTATTTCGATTATGAATGGCCGCGTTACGGCAACAACTCCGTGTACGAGGACGGCAATGCGCATGTGCCATTCAGCCAACCGGAAGTAGCGGATGTCAACTATACAGACGGCGATCGGGCATTGCTTAAAGCTTATGGAAGCGATACGTTCTCTGGTTTCTTCGCGAAACCTGTGGAAAGACCGTGGTATCCAGCCTGGAGTATCGAGAAGGCGCAAGGATCTCCCGAAGATATTTTCAATCAGAAAGCAGGAGATCTTCAGCAAAAGTTCTTTCCTAAGTTGGTACTTGCTTCCGAAGGTCAGTTCGAGTCCGTCTGGGCCGATTATCTCAAAGACTTCGGCAAATTGGATGCAGCCGGCTTCGAAGCATTCATGACCGCCAAGGTGAAGGATCGCGTCGCTGGTAAATGGTAAGTGCAAGCATGCAACAAATCATGTAAACCAAGCGGGAAAAGTGAAGCCATTCACTTTTCCCATCTACTTATGGTTAGTGACAGATAAGATTTTGCCGGAAGGGAGACGTATCGGGTGGAGAAACATAGCGTACAATTGACAGGATCGTCTTCAGGCGATTCGCGCCTAAAGGCCTATTTCAAAGCATTATCCAAGCAGAAAATGCTGATGCTGATGTCGCTGCCTTTTCTTGCATGGGTAATCATTTTTAAATATGTTCCGCTCTGGGGCTGGACGATTGCCTTTCAAAAATATCGGCTTGGCAGAGATATATTCGACCAAGCTTGGACGGGATTGGATAACTTCAAGTTTTTGTTTAAGGAAGAACAGTTTTATCTAGTCTTGCGCAATACGCTCGTAATGAGCTCTATTAATCTGGTGTTAGGATTCGTAACCGCGATTGTATTGGCGCTTCTCTTGAATGAGCTTCGAAAAATCTTCTTCAAGCGAACGGTCCAGACGATTAGTTATTTGCCCCATTTCATTTCGTGGGTCGTTGCCGCTAATATCGTCCAGACAACGCTTGCTCCGGAAGGGATTTTCAATGAATTGCTCCTCCAGTTCAATATCATCGACAAGCCCGTTCTGTGGCTCGGCGTCGGCGAGTATTTCTGGAGCATTCTAGGCGTAACCGAAGTGTGGAAGAACATCGGATGGAATACGATCATCTATTTGGCCGCCATTACGACGATTGATCCTACGCAGTACGAAGCAGCCGAAATCGACGGCGCCTCACGCTTACGGCGAATGTGGCATATTACGCTCCCGGGCATGAAACCCGTCATTGTCATCCTGCTCATTATGAATCTGGGCCATATCCTGGAGTCCGGCTTCGAACCGCAATACTTGCTTGGCAATGGCATGAATGTTGAATATTCGGAAAATCTTGATATATTCGTGTTGAAATACGGGATACAAATGAATAACTATGGCTTGGCGACAGCAGCAGGTATGTTTAAGACCGTTGTCAGCTTCATCTTCTTAATCGTTGCCAATAACCTTGCCAAACGTCTTGGCGAAAGCAGATTGTATTAGATGGGAAAGGCGGCGATACGATGAAAAAAAACAATTCAGCTCGATATTCTTCGACGGGCGATCGAATATTCGATGTGTTTAACTACAGCTTCATGATTATTCTTGTCATCTTCACTTTGTATCCGTTCATCAATATGTTTGCTTTGTCGTTTAACGATGCCAATGACTCTATTCGTGGCGACATCTATTTTTGGCCGCGTGAATGGACCATTCGCAATTATGAATATGTGTTTGGTGAATCAAACGTGTTCTCTGCAACCTTCATCTCCGCAGCGCGGACAATCGTCGGGACAATCATTTCCGTATTTTGTACAGCGATGCTTGCCTTTGCGATCAGCCGTTCCGAGTACAAATTGAAGAAATTCGTTTCCGTTACCTTCATTTTCACGATGTACTTCAGCGGCGGCTTAATTCCGAACTATCTGCTCATTAAAGAGCTCGGCATGATTAACAGCTTCTGGGTCTACATTATTCCGGGTATTATCGGCGTATTTAACATGATTGTCATTCGGTCCTTCATAGAAGGCTTGCCGGAAGGAATCATGGAATCGGCCAAAATCGACGGCGCGGGGGATCTGACCACCTTTATCCGCATCGTGCTTCCGCTTACCGTACCGGCTCTTGCTACTGTGTCTTTGTTCGTAGCGGTATATCAGTGGAACTCCTGGTTTGATGTATTTCTGTATAATTCTTCGAGGCCTAATCTAAGCACGCTGCAATATGAATTGATGAAGATTTTGTCCACCTCCAATACAAGCGCCTCYGCAGCYGACCAATATGCGGATGCACAAGGAAATGCACAGATGGTTACGCCGACTTCGATTCGCGCTACGATGACGATCGTTGCAAGCGTGCCGATTATTTTGGTCTATCCATTCCTGCAGAAGTATTTTGTCAAAGGTATGGTCGTTGGCGGAGTGAAAGGGTAATAGAGTATCCATATAGGCTAGAGGAGTGGAAAACATTCTTATGAAGAAACAAGGCGTAAATCCTTACTTGCCGTCATGGGAGTATATTCCTGACGGAGAGCCGCATGTCTTTCAGGATAGAGTGTATGTATACGGATCGCATGACCGCTATAACGGGCATGTCTTCTGTCTGAACGATTATGTATGCTGGTCGGYGCCAGCCGACGATCTTGCGGACTGGCGGTATGAAGGCGTCATCTATGAGAAGACGGACGATCCGCTGAATCCGGACGGGCGCATGTGTCTCTATGCGCCAGACGTCACATGCGGCCCTGACGGGCGCTATTATTTGTATTATGTTCTAGACAAGGTGTCCGTCGTCTCGGTCGCGGTCTGCGATACACCGGCTGGCAAATACGAGTTCTACGGTTACGTGAAGTACGCCGACGGAACGCGCTTAGGCGACCGTGCGGGCGATCAGCCGCAATTCGATCCAGGCGTCTTGACGGAAGGCGGCCTCACTTACCTGTATACCGGATTCTGCGCAATCGGCGACAAGTCGCGCAGTGGCGCGATGGCAACGATAATCGGATCGGATATGCTTACGATTATCGAAGAACCGACGTTTATCGTGCCAAGCGAGCCGTACAGCAAGGGAACCGGATTCGAAGGTCATGCGTTTTTTGAAGCGCCGTCCATCCGTAAGCGGGGCGACATGTATTACTTCGTCTATTCCTCTGAAGTCATGCACGAGCTGTGCTACGCGACTAGCAAGCATCCGACGAAGGGCTTCACGTACCGCGGCGTCATCGTCAGCAACAACGACTTGCATATCGATACGTACAAGCCGGCAAACAAACCCATGTATTATGGCGGCAACAATCACGGTGGCATGGTGGAAGCGAACGGGCAATGGTACATGTTCTATCATCGTCATACGAACGGCACGAGCTACAGCCGACAGGGCTGCATTGAACCGATTAAGATCATGGAGGACGGCACCATTCCGCAAGTCGAGCTCACGACAAGCGGTCCGAACGGCGGCCCGCTTGTCGGACGAGGCGAGTATCCGGCATATCTGGCTTGCCATCTGTTCACGAATACGGATGAATTGTATACGGGCACGTACGGCGCGTGGATGGACGGCCGATTCCCGAAAATAACACAAGACGGCATGGACGGGGACGAAGAGGTCGGTTACATCGCGAATATGCGTGATTCCGCAACAGCGGGTTTCAAGTATTTTCGATGCGAAGGCGTGAAGCGCGTCAAGATCAAGGCTCGCGGTTATGCCCAGGGCAGCTTCGAGGTCAAGACGGCATGGGACGGTCCGTCGCTCGGATCGATACCGGTCGACTTCACGAACGTATGGACGACGTATGTGGCCGACATTACCGTCCCAGAAGGCGTTAATGCCTTGTATTTCACGTATACGGGCAACGGCAACGCGAGTCTGGCGTCGTTCACTCTGGAATAACTGTATTACGCATAAGTTAGTTCGCAGCATAGAGCTGCTGATAGAGGCTAACCTGCCAGGTCCTAACAGACTTGGCGGGTT
>NZ_JBFRGE010000151.1:0-5035 GCF_052115185.1 Paenibacillus sp. 2TAB19
GCTTGCTGAGACGCTTGCTGAGACCCTTCCCTTGAAGCGGCCAAGCCGAGCCGACAACTGTTAACTAGCATCTTTGCTTACTTTTTAAGAGACCGTCACGTTATCCTGCCCTTAGCTTAATGAAAAATGGAGCAACTGCCCGATCGCAATCTGCTCCATGTTGAATTCAACTAAAGTTTCCAGTTAGCTTAAAAGAGAATAGTACGCTGGAAAGAGCAACGGAAGACTTGATAAAATCCCCACAATAGCGATCACTAAGGTATTAAACAACGATCTAAATATCCTCGTTAATGTTTCGCTTATGTCTCGGTTATAGAACCATGTCAATATAAAGGTCAGTATGAGATAACCAACAACAATTCCAACCCCAATCACTTTTGAGTTTGCACTTGGACCAATGTACTCTTCTCTAAAGCGATGTTGATATTCGAAACCGAATATCAAAACGTAAGAGCTAAAAAGAACAATTATTGTAACAACGGAGGAAGGGAGTAGTAGCAGATATTTTACCTTCGATTGTTTTAACAAGGCCAAAGAACTCATTTGACCATCCACTCCCATATGCGTTTTTTCCATTTTAACACAGTTTCATTAAGCATAACTGCCAGTTAGCTTAATGAAAATGTGCAGCTGCCCGATCGCAATCTGCTCCATGTTGTATTCAACTAAAGTTCTCCGTTAGCGTAATCCCAGGACATAATTGACTAGAAAGTCTTCATCGACCARGAATCAGCAAAGATGTAGATCGCTGCGGAGGGAAAGAACAAGTAAAACAATCTCTTGTTAAGAATCATCTCATTTTTTTGGATTCTCAGATGTTTAAGACAAAAATCAATAACGGGGGCTTCTCCGTCTGATAACATAGTGACATCCCTGATGCTCTCCAAATCAAACTCGATTACTGTATTTTCTTCTTGGTAGACGTAATGACTGACGTTAACAAAGGTTAACTCCGCAAATTTATGGTGCCATGAATCCAAAAGGATATCTATAAAAAGATTTTGATCATCATACCGAATGCTCCTAATTTTAGAGTCATGTGTCCCGCGAGGATTTTCATTATAATCCGTTGGTAAGCTGTGATATGGTAAGCCAAATGGCATCCCTGTTAAGTCATGCAGTTTCGGACCTATCTGAGGACCATCCATGCATTCAAACCAAAAAAGCTGATAATCTGCTGCAGGATGCTGTAACGCTCCTAATCTTCTTAATAACTCAGAATGAGATTCCATCCATACTTCACGAGTTAATTTACTCAGCTTATTATAAGACCTCTTAATTTGATTTTTTGGTATATCAGACCATGCCAGACTATAAGTAATTTCGCAAATTGTATCTATCTTACTAGCCATAAGAACTGCCMCTAATTTGAATTTTTCTTCTATATGATACCCTCCAATGCGCAAAAATTAAAGAGTTCTATCACTTTTTAACCACGTTAAACTGCCCTTTAGCTTAATGAAAAATGGAGCAGCTGCCCGATCGCAATCTGCTCCATGTGGTATTCAACTAAAGTTCCTCGTTAGTTGAATGATAGTTCGGTTTCTATCCTAAACTGAATCCATTCGATACCAGTAACTTTTGTTTTAGTGGTTAGTCCACGAAATTCCCATATTCCCGATTCCGAATTGGAAGGACCAGTAATCTGCCATTCATAAGCCAATTTCTGAGCAATTACTAGGGTTAAGAAAACGGTATGAGAAATATCCTCCTCATTTATGGATGTGCTAAAACCAACATCAAATAAAGTGGAATCCTTCCAATAACGTTCACAGGATGTAAGGGTAGCATTCGTCTCAGTAATTTCTTCAAATCTTGAGAGTAATTTCCGAGCCTTTTCCTCAGTATTCACTTTGAAAAACGCATGCCAATGAATGCTTTTATGCATTTAAATCCTCCGATAGCAATCTGCTCCATGTTGTATTCAACTAAAGTTCCCCTTTAGCTTAATCATACCTCATCGTGCATCTCCCCTTTYTGATGCTTTATTAATACGTTTTTTCAAACTGAAGCATCGTGGTAAAGGCAGATTCGATAAGTGTTTTTTTTGTGGCTAAATCCGCAAGCACTTTTTGCTGAGCTTTATTTAAATAACGTCCATCTCTTGCGACAGCGGCTATGTACTGACAAAGGCTTTCTGTCTCCTCAAAGCCCATATAATAAATAGGCTGAAGTGCAATGATAAGAAGGTTTTGGGTTATGTTGGTTCGAAACGGCGATACAGTAGCTAGCAACTTTAAATAGCCATCCGCTGCACCCTCACAGCCTTGACTGGGAATAAAACACCCCACTTTAACTGTAATTTCATCATCCGATAAATTACATATTCCGTTTTCAAGTGAAGAGAGCATCTCGTCGATTTCCTCGTGAGGTGTTTGATTGTTTGCTTTGTTGTAGATAGTTTGCCACATCGCATATTTCATTTGATTCAGTCCTTTACTCTTCTAAATGAGTTTCTAGAATATTTCACCAAATGTTGTAGCTACCCGTTACCTCAACGAACAAAGGCAACCGATCGCGTAGCCGGTTGCCTTCATGTCGTGGTGCTAACGTTCTCCGCTAGCGGAATCCCCAGGCGGCTTGCCACCGTCGTCGACCTTCGGCTGTTGCTTTCGGAGCTTGACCAGCTGCTCGTACCGTTTGCGGATTATTGGTATTGCCCCCTCGCGCAACTTTTCGAGCCTTTCAGCTGACAGACGATCGAGTTCCTCTTTCTGCTTCGAGCTGACCTTGTATACATTCGTCGTTATGATCTCACTTGTTTCATACACCGTTTTTGCTTTCTCTAGATCCTGTTTCTCCTTGTCCATGTGTCAACTCCCCCCGTTTCTCAATGGAACGGAAAACGGCATCCGTCCATCTGTAGTTCTCATTAAGCTATAGTGTCTCGTAGCTTAATAATTTAGTTTATTTAAACTATCGGTCACGGATCCATTGGATTTGGAGTATTCATCACCATATTATATAACCACCAAAATAAAAGTAAGAGGATACAACAAGATATTATTATTAGAATAACAATAACTTTACTTTTTAATTGATTCTTCATTTATTRCCTCCTCTGCATACCAAAAGTATGGTCCCTTTCTATACGAGTAATTGGAAGTGTTTGTTGCGTTAAATTGCCCGTTACTTCAATAGCGAAAGGCAGCCGATCGTATACCGGCTGCCGCGTTGTACATTAAGCTATAGTTCCCAGTTAGTTCAAGCTTTGAATTGCCTTTAGAATTTTTATGCTAAACTTTGTATCTTCATTTTTGGAACTATATTAAATTATCATCAAGTTTTTTTCTCATAAGTAAAAGGATATAGTGCTAAATCGTTTGCTGCAAGAATATCCTAATTTTTTCATAGGACCGAAACTAAATCGATGAAAATGTTGTCTATATATTACATTATGTGTCTCTATTCCAATGTACGGATGAAAGAAGGAGGCTATCCCATTGACAAATCGTTCACGATTCTGGATGAAGGTAATCATTGTAATTGAAATAATCATGTGTCTTTTAGTCATATTAAGTTATAACATAACACCTTCGGATCAGATCATTTTTGTGGGGCTTATGCCAGAATACTGGTTATTCCCTGCCCTGATTGTGTTTTTCATAATCGCTCTGATCTTTACACCAGCTATATTCAAAACTAAACGTGTACGGGTTAAAATATTATTTGCATGTATTCCAATTGTAGCAGCTGTAATGGCATATAATTTCTGTGAAATGTTTAATGAAGGTGTACTACATCCAATCACGATCAAAGAAGAAAACCTTGAACTAATTGCAACTGTAAAGTTCAATTATCCAACCATTAGATATAGTTCATTAGTTATAATGAAAAAGACTGGGCCACTGACTTATAAGATAATAAACACTCATGAATTTAAGATGGGCTATCATATCAAAAAGCAACTATTAAATAATCGTTACATGATAAAACAAGATCCACTTAGAATAGTCTTTAATGATGGCAATGAGTTTGCCATTCAATAAAGACTTAATCCAATAACTTTCKTTCYTCGATAGTTCAATCAAGCACAAAGAAATCATCAARCGACTCWCCGCTTAATTTGAATAACATTCGATAAACACCAATCTTTTTATTCCTGWATTCAATGGGAATGTATGACACAACATAATCAAATCCATATGTAATTGAATCGTATATCTTTGTCGCATCCCATTCGTCTATAAATAAAGCTATATTCTTTAGTTGGATGTTTAATTGGTYCTTTTCAAAATCAKCACCAAACACTTCGATAAATTCTTCTTGATTRTCAGTTTTATAGTTATTGAAGCAATACCAAAATCCATTGATACTTTTCTCTTCAATTTCGTTCTCTAAWGCCCATTGTCGCAACTCGGTAATCACWATACTCACATCCTTCCTACATCCAACTTTTCCCTAATCATATCAAAGAAGAACCCACCACGTAATCCTACCAGCTGGATTAATGAAAAAGAGAGCAGTTGCCGTGTGCAATCTCCTCCGTCGTGCTTTGAACTATCGTTCTCCAATAGCGTAATAAATCGTATTCGCGGCTTTATTTCAAGAAAAATTGAATATCTTCTGAGGCACTGTTAGCGTGACTCTTTACAAAATCATTTGAATCATTAAGTGCCTTTTTGACAATAGGTAGTACTTTTTCAGTTTCTAATTGTCCATGTATTCTCGCCAGGTGTCCAAAACAAAGTACCGCAATTCCTCTAACATTGTGGCTACTGTGACTGCTTAATTGCATACAAATGTCTTGAACCCACTTCCAGTCCTGCTCATTAAGGGCAAGTMCAAGTAAAGCCTCRACGATTCTATTCTCGTCATTTGACTTCAATTCCTGAAGTGCAGATTCTTTATCATACTCCTGAATTTCTTCATATCTTCCATTGTCCATTTGAGGACCCACTTTCCTTTCAAATAACTGTTCCTTAATTAAAAGTATACCACTTACCATTAAGTTAACCTCCGTTAGAATTCCTGTAAAACGAATAATTTGGAGTTTGAACAAAAACGAGCGCCTCGTTACGATGGGATTATGCAA
>NZ_JBFRGE010000152.1:0-4213 GCF_052115185.1 Paenibacillus sp. 2TAB19
CAACATTCAGCAGATCGTAAAGATCAAAACCAGAAGTAAGCGTGGCAACATTCAGCAGATCGTAAAGATCAAAACCAGAAGTAAGTGTGGCAACATTCAGCAGATCGTAAAGATCAAAACCAGAAGTAAGCGTGGCAACATTCAGCAGATCGTAAAGATCAAAAACCAGAAGTAAGCGTGGCAACATTCAGCAGATCGTAAAGATCAAAAACTAGAAGTAAGCGTGACAACATTCAGCAGATCGTTAAGATCGAAAACCAGAAGTAAGCGTGGCAACATTCAGCAGATCATTTTAGAAGAATAATAGAGAATAGATCAAGTTCAAGAGAGGCTACGCTCTATGAATAGCAGTGGGCGATGCGAGGAAGCCAGGAACAGCAGATAACACCATATTCACGCATCGGGCGTTCGCCCTCGGTCCGGCTGGAGTTAGAAGTGGTTCATAGAGGCATTTCAGCAACGGGGAAGCGGGATCAGCCGGACACATCCGCACCACCTAACCGCATCGCGGCCGCCCTTTGGGCTTAAGGTGGTGGGACGTCGTGAATACAACAACGTTATCTGCAATTCCTGGAGAGCTAGTGCATGATGAATAATTAAGTTGTGTTCAGTTTTTATGCGTGTCCGCTTTATTGTTAAGAACGGTGAAGAACAAAAGAGGTAGATCGTAAAGACCAGAGACCAGAAGTAAGCGTGGCAACATTCAGCAGATCGTAAAGATCAAAGAAAGACCAGTGTAAGCGTGGCAACATTCAGCAGATCGTAAAGATCAAAAACCAGAAGTAAGCGTGGCAACATTCAGCAGATCGTATGATCAAAAACTAGAAGTAAGCGTGACAACATTCAGCAGATCATTTTAGAAGAATAATAGATATAAGATCAAGGTTCAAGAGAAGCTACGCTTTATGAAGGGCAGTGGGCATTGCGAGGAAGCCAGGAACAGCAGATAACACCATATTCACGCATCGGGCATACGCCCTCGGTCCGGCAGAAGTAAGAAGTGAATTCGGCGAAGAATTTCAGTTTCGGGAAGCGGGATCAGCCGGACACATCCGCACCACCTAACCGCATCGCGGCCGCCACTTCGTGGCTTAAGGTGGTGGGACGTCGTGAATACAATAACGTTATACGCAAAAACCTGAAGGGCGGGAAAAGATCATAAAAACCAAATTTCTGCAAGCTAACTGTAATGATTGCAACACCACTTTTAAGATCCCAACTCTATCTGACATGGCCTATGGTGAATTTATAGCTATAAGTTCTCTAGGTACTTCTTATCAATACTTCAATGCGATCGAAAGTCCGGAATGGAAATACGTTAAACATTTTATAGAGAAAAGTATAGTTAATATAAATATTCAAGAACTCATATCTCGATGTATGGACAGTTTAGACCAACAAAGTTTCAGTATTACAGCAAAACCTAAATGCCCGGACTGTCAAACTAATCATTTTAAGATAATCAATAACATAGGTGAAGATTGAAATTGAAAGTGTCAGTTTTAATAAGTTCAATAGTTTAAATGATAACGGTAAACAAAACTTCCTTAATGGAATTGATAGATTTGTGAGTTGATCGAAGATGCAGGTTACTGCGTATAACACCATATTCACGCATCGGGCATTCGCCCTCGGTCCGGCAGGAGTTAGAGGTTGAATCGGAGAGGCATTTCAGAAGCAGAGAAGCGGAATCAGCCGGACACATCCGCACCGACTAAGCGCATCGCGCCCGGCGACATTGTCGCCTTAAGTCGGTGGGACGTCGTGAATACAAGAACGTTAGACGAAATTCCCCTAAATCGAGGTGAGGTACTTGAAATGGAGCAAGATGAAAGAACAAATCGAATCAAAACTCTGTGATTCACTTAAAGATAGAGTTAAATTCAATAGTACTCGATACAGGGGATCGCATGATGAAGTTGGAAGATCGTGGGTCACCTTTGATAATGATATCATTCATGATTTTTGTACTGTTAAGTTAAGATATAAATTTAACACCACAGCAAATATGATTCGAGAAGATACCAATTCTCTAGATTGGAAGGATCCAGATCAGAAGAATGGGTATTATGAAGCGTATAGAATCGCAGAAAAAGAAATGGAATTTCAAGGTATACATAATCAGTTTGAATTCTATAAAGCGATCGAAGAATACCTAAATCTATCAATTGATGAAGCCCGGATGTCAGCAAATCCTATAATTAGAGCTACATCATGGTTTGATAAGAGATTAGGGAAGAGAAGACTTATAAGGACTGAAGAAGAAAGTAACATAATAGTGATTAAATTTAGGGATATAAGACTTAAAGTTGAAGGGCTGATCGATGATGAGGGGAACTTCGTCTAACACCATATTCACGCATCGGGCATGCGCCCTCGGTCCGGCACGAAGTTAGAAGTGGGTTCGGAGAGGCATTTCAGTATCGGGGAAGCAGATTCAGCCGGACACATCCGCACCACCTAACCGCATCGCGGCCGCCCTTCGGGCTTAAGGTGGTGGGACGTCGTGAATACAATAACGTTATCTGCAATTGCTAAACCTAAAAAAAAGGACGAAGAAAGATGAGAAAATCTATTCAGTATGTAATTAATGACTTTAAGTATTGTTATAAAAAGAACAAATTATTCTTATTTGGTATGTGGTTTATTTTTTTATTAGCACTATATGACATCTACTTAGGGGTTCACTTGGCTATTCAAAAAGAGGATATTTCGATATATTTTACTAGAATTGCAGAAGGAATAACTATTGGAGGATTTGTAATATTAATTTATCAAAGCACTTTTCATGAACCCCGTGAAAAGGCTAAGCAAGAAGAAGAAGTTCTTCAAATTCAAAGTGAAATCATTAATCTTGATAACTCTATAAATAAATTATTACAAGAAAATAAAACACTAAAAGAAATGATTAAACAAACGAATAACAATCAAAAAATATTAATAGGCATAGTAACTGAGCAGACACAAGGGAAACAATCGAAAGCTTCTCGGAGAAGTGGCAACAGCAGATAACACCATATTCACGCATCTGGGCATTCGCCCTCGGTCCGGACAGATGATATTGGCAGGGAAGTTGAAGCAGCCGGACACACCCGACTTCGTCGGGCGTCGTGAATACAAGAACGTTATGCGAAACCTAAGCAACTGCTAAAAAAACAAATACTAGGGGGAGCCGAATAATGCTACAGAATATCTTAAACATTATAAAAGGAAAATCCATTGAAGATATCAATTTAACGGGTTTTATTTATTTAGAAGATAATGGTATCTACGAGTTCACTCCGATGCTTAGATTTGTATATGTTAGATTCGAGAGTGAATATTTAGAGTTTGAGTCAATAAATCAATATTCAAGACTAAAAATAGCTGTTGTACCAACTATTAGACATAACTTTGAATTGGTTGAAGATTTTCTTCCTGCAGTATCTTCAATAAATGATTTGGTATTAATTAGTGCTTCGTCGCTTACGAATATTGTTTCAAGTATTACGATCTATAATCTAGAAGAAACTGATACTGAAATTACATGTGATAGTATTTTGATAAGATTAAGGAATAAACAAGTATTATTTTTTGATCCAACTTTTATATCTGGAATAAATATAGGTGGCATAGAACAATATGAATTTTGGAGACTCAATAATGATGAAGAGAAACAAGAGAAATACATAGAAATCTAAGTTTTGAAGGTGTTTCAAGAGGGCTTAGACATCGCATAACACCGTATTCACGCTGCGGGCTTACGCCCTTGGTCCGGACCGAAGCAGAAGTGCCGAGGGTATATTCAACCGGACAACCCTGCGAGCCTAAGTCTGACGACCCGTTCCCTACGGTCACTTAAGGCTCTCGGGTTCGTGAATACAAGAACGTTATGCGAAATTTAAGCAATGGCTTATTTAAATTTTGGAGGTAGTGGAACTATGTTGTATAAATTCATAAACTACATTAAAGCCAAACCAATTGATGATATTAATTTAATAGGTTTTATTAACCTGGAAGATGATGGGGTATATGAATTCACTCCGATGCTTACATTTGTTTATTTCCAATATGGGGAAGAATATATAGAGTTTGAGTCTATTAATCAATACTCTAAACTCAAAGTTTCTTTTGTTCAATCTTTGCCATCTATTAGACATAAATATGATACGGTTGAGGACTTTTTTCCAGCGAAGTCTTCCATAAGTGATATAGTGTTGATACACCCTAGTGC
>NZ_JBFRGE010000153.1:0-4168 GCF_052115185.1 Paenibacillus sp. 2TAB19
GAACTACACTCTATCCTCTTTATACATGTATATCAATTTGAGATTTTCGTTAACTTCTTTTTCTTTGTATTTCTGATATCCTAATTTCTGATACAGCTCTATATTTTTTATGCTTTTATGTCCTATAAAAAGCTCCTTTCTCTTAACCTGACTAAACGTCTCTTCAATTTCCTTCATTAATCGCTTTCCAATCCCTTGGTTTTGATAATCTGGATTTACTATTAATTTTCCAATTACGCAAACTCCATCTTGAATTACAGCCCTGACCGATCCTACAATAACATCTTCTATAACGGCTTTTAAGAATATTCCTTCATTAAATTCATCGATTAATTAGCTTAAATTTTGCATTAATGGCGGAATGATCTCTTGATAAATCTCCGCCTCACTTTGATAGGCTTCATATTGTAGTTGAAGAATGCTAGGCAAATCAGATCTATTTGCATTTGAAATGAACATATCAAGCTCTCCTTTGTTTCAGACTTATGCACTTTTAGATAACGCTCTTGTATTCACGACGTCCTACGAAATCGGATGTGTCCGGCTGTAATCACTTCCCTGCTAGTTGCATCTGTCCGGACCGCGGGGCGAATGCCCCGAAGCGTGAATATAGTATTATCTGATGCATCAGCCTTCCTTGATTTGACTAACGCGTTCCATTTTGAAAATCTTATATTTATTCTCTTCTTTAACAGTTACACGATTGCAACTCTTGCACTGCTTCACTTCAAGACGTGGAGTTGGTAGATCTCTCACCTTACTACTTTCATTTGTAATAGAATCCAACTCAATATCTGTGTAAACCATATATTCACGGTAGAGCTTTGGGGTACATCTACATGATCTACTATCTTGATAAACCACTTTCAGCAACTTATAAGTAATCGTTCTTATGTGATTTCTTCCTTCGTATTGAAAGTAATAAAATCTATCGCACTTTTTGCAATACCAAATATCCAGGTCCTTAATGTAATATACATCTAAATTTTTAGCTAATGCTTCTTCCCATTGTTCAATCCTATAAGTTCGAATTTGTACATCATTTGGACACAAAGAATTTGATAATCTATTCCCACATAGGCAACCCATGTGTGCCATACTCTCTCTCCCTTCGTTTCTTTGCTGACTTGAGGCGACGAAGTCGCCGGGCGCGATGCACTTAGTCGGTGCGGATGTGTCCGGCTGATCCCGCTTCCTTGTGTACTAAAATACCTCTTCGAATTTACATCTATCTTCTGCCGGACCGAGGGCGAATGCCCGATGCGTGAATATGGTTGTTAGCTGATGCCTTGCCTTCTTCGAATAAATTCAAAGTAATATATCTTATCTCTTCCCTTTTTTCTTTAAACAGTTCTATTCCGTTACTATCAAACTCGTTATAAAAACATATATATCCACTATCTAATTCAAACCCTACTCCATGCAATAACCAATCTTCGTATTCATTTCCATTGTTCTCTGGATTGTCTTTGTCGTGTATTGTTGTTGTCTTAAATAGTAACTCAATAATCTCAGCATCTATTATTTTTGAATTTGTATAGTCTCCCTGAGTATACAATCTCCATTCATAATGCCATATCTCACCATCTCCCATATCTGATGGCTCAATTTCTTCACTTAAAACTATAGTGTCATAAGTAATACTGTACTCATTAATTTTATTTGCACAGAGTTCAATTTGAGTTGTCTTAGTAGTTAGTACGATCGGTGCAACTTTACACCATTCATCCTCTGTATTGTTCCACAGTATAAAAACTTTTTTAATCTGATCACCTTTAAGAATCAAAAGTTTTTTCCTATGCTTCTCAATTAATTGATTTGTTAATTCACAAAAATCTGGTTGGTAGTTTTTTATCCCTAACCACATAGAGTTCACCATCATTTCAATGATTTGCAATGGTTTCAGCTAACGTTCTTGTATTCACGACGTCGAAAGACTTAAGGGACTGCTCGGATCGGCGTAGCCATCCATCACACCGGTTCGCAAAGCGAGATTGGTCTTGCAGATGTGTCTGGCTGACTCCGCTTCCTGGCTTCTCAACTTCGGTCCGGACCGAGGGCCGAATGACCCAAAGCGTGAATATCGTGTTAGCAGATGCCTCTGTCCTCTTCGATCTATTGACAATCCCTTTAACTTTAGCCCTTCAACTGAGCCCTGATTAGATTCTACCTAATCCTCTATCAGCCTCTTTTTGAAGTTTTATAGTTTTAGGTCCCATATATTTTCGCGCCACTCCAAGAATTGTTTTATCGTTACCTAATATTTCTAATACAGTACTTGAAAAAACGTTAATTAGGTGATCATCTTTACAATTAGATACTTCTTCAAAATAATCAAATATACTTTCTAACAGCTTGGTGTTTCTATTCTCCTTTAAAAGCATAATTATGTATGGCATGAGTATATTTTCAATTATGACAGTTTCTAATACCTCACCGTAATATTCAATTGATTTTATATACTCTTTACTTGTTGAAGGTAAGAATTCCAACATCACTTTAAAAAATTCCTCCGATTTATTACTCAAACTACCAACTCCTCTAGTAGTAATGCTTTATAGGTTTAATCCTGATCTTCAACATCGCTCTTAACAGAGGTTTCTGCTAACGTTTGTTTGTTCACGACGTCCATCCCCCTTAGAAAGCTCTTATCTTAGGGGGATGGACGTGTCCGGCTGCTTCTACTTCCCCGAATTCCATCTGCCTGACCGAGGGCTGAATGGCCCGATGTATGAATACGGTGTTAAGCGATGCCAACGACAACATGAAATACAAACAAATCTCTTACGAATTTTTTTGAATTAGGCATCTGAATTTTAGGTCATTAACTTCCTTGATCCACTCTTCATAACTATCACTTGATTGCCACAATTCTTTCAGCTCAGACTTATCAATGATTAATTCGATATTACTAACCGCGATATCGGATAAACTTTCAAGAACATCTACCCACTTCTCTTCTTTAGAAAATGTATTCCAAGCTGATCTAGTCTCGTCACTAACAATACCTTCGCTATTAATAATTTTATTAAATAGATTTACTAAACCTCTGTCATAATTTTTTTTCTTAATAAGCCATTTTGCTAGGCTATTCGGAACATTAATTCCCGGCTTACCTAATAGTACTGAAACAATCTCTGCCGCTGCTAATACTTCGGCAGAGATTTCACTATCAATAATTTCATTTCTATCTTTATTGTATTCCCTACTAAATTCTAAAAACTTAATCATCACCATAGATAAATCTTTATGCTCTTCAAATTCATCAATCCAGTCAAATGCGCTATCGTTTTCGAAAGTTCTAATTCCCCAAGCTCCCAATATATCACCTTCATTTTGAAATATTGATTTTAATATTCTCTCGTTGGTTTCGCATAACGTTGTTGTATTCACGACGTTCGACGAAGTCGGATGTGTCCGCAGCAACTACTTCTCCGAATCCGCTTCTGGGACCGAGGGCGAATACCCGATGCGTGAATATCGTGTTATAGGATGTCAGCGCCTTGATTGAAATACTTACATTATTCAATCTTTGTTTCCTGTTAGCTAACACCTTATTGTAAGTTGTTTATAGGCAGTTCTTTATCTAATGGTTCTCGAACCTTATCTATAAATTCCTTTTTACATACCCCAAATTTTTTATAGTTTTCTCTTGCCTGTGTCAATGAAATATGGTTTGCACCAATATTTCTATCAGGTGAATCATGAGCAACAGCATCATATTGCCAAAAACAAACATCACAAATATCTACAATTACCTCATCATCACTTTCAACAGTGAAATACTCACAACAAGGGCACTGTAATCTCATCATCTTTGGCCTCTACTTTCTTAATTGAACTTACTCGCCGTCAATTCCCATAACATCATATTAGCGTACTTCGTAAACACATTAATATTTTTAGATATTCCCGTAGTGATTAAACACTCCTTCCTCTGCCGATAGTTTAACAATAAGGCAGCTGATCGTATTAGCCAGCTACAGGAGTTTTACKCTGCCGTACAATTATAATAGTTTCATTTACTTTTTCTCATATTTTAGCAAGTTAATGATTCGTTCATAGTCGTAAATGTTATATGTCTTAAATGCCAACTTATGATTGTTGTTTCCTTCAATGAATCTAAAAATAATATAGTCTTTATTTCTTTCATAATCAGCAGAAAGAT
>NZ_JBFRGE010000154.1:0-4159 GCF_052115185.1 Paenibacillus sp. 2TAB19
ACATCAAGCAGCGTTTCTTCGGTTGCTTTCTTGCGTACGCCGATGTTTGATATACGAAAGGACAATAATGCCGTCGCTGCAGCAATCGTTACGCCAGCAGCTCCGATCCATGTGATGGATGACAGCGACAGCTGCTCGACAACAACGCCTCCGAGTCCCGCGCCGGCAGCCATTGCTAACTGCAGCATGGAAGTGTTCAAGCTGAGCATGATGCCGGAAGCTTCGGGAGCTAAGCTGATTAAATTATACTGCTGAGTAGGTCCCGATGACCAAGCCGAGAATGACCAGAGCATRAGCAACGGGAAGATGATAGCCGCAGATTGCTGTCCGGCCAGTGAAATCAATACAAGCGCAATCGCGTGGATCAACATGCCGACAACTAAGGTGCGCGGGGCTCCCCATTTATCAGTACTGAAGCCGCCTAGCTTGGATCCGATCAGACTGGCGATGCCGAATGCGAATAGTCCAATACTCACTCCCTGCTCGCTTAGCCCTGAGACATTAAGTAGAAACGGCGATAGATAAGTGTTCGCGATCGAATATCCGCCAATCCAGAAGAAGGTGATAAGTAAGGCGACAACGATCTTAGGCTGCTTAAGCAGTGCTAGCTGCTTGCGGATCGGCACTGGCTCTTCCCCTTCCGTTCTCGGAATCGTGAACAGAATCAGCAGGATGGCGACGAGCCCCAGTAGTCCGATTCCAGCGAAAATCAATTTCCAATCGTATGCGGCAGCGGCAACCCTTCCTATCGGCACACCAATAATAAGAGCGGTGCTGAAGCCCATAACGAGCGTTGCGATGGCGCTTCCTTGCTTCTCAGGCGGAGCAAGCTTGGCTGCTACGGTTAGAGCCGTAACGACGAATACCCCTGTGCTGAGCGCTAAGACGATTCTTGATGCCAACAGGAATCCGAAGCCTGGTAATAGGACGGCTATGGCATTCCCTGCCGCAAATACGGCAAGAGCATAGATCAGCAGCTTCCGGCGTTCCACTCTAGCCGTGGCGGCCATCAGTATCGGAGTACCGAACGCGTAGGCTAACGAAAAAACGGTGATCAGTTGGCCGGCTGCGGACACCGATACGCCAGCATCCTCTGCTACTACATCCAAAATCCCCGCAATAATGAACTCGGACGTACCAACAAGAAAGCTGATGACGGCAAGCATGTAAATTTTCCATGTATTCGACATGACCATATTGCTCCTCTCTCCACTCCAATGATCTTTCTATATTTCTAAATATATAGAAATAAAGCTGAAAAAAATGACTGCTTTTTTTGCAGCCATCTTGTTCCGTTGCCGAAACAAACCTTTATGCCTCCATATATGAGCTTTACCCTCGCTATATTTCAAGCAAATACGGTGCATACTTCTCCGCCATTTCGCGGTTGACGCTGTAATAGATGTAGGTGCCGTCCTTGCGAGTATTAAGCAATCCGCAATCCGTTAATTGCTTCAGATGATGAGACAGCGTCGATCCAGCGACGGATTCCAGCTTGCTCCCGATATCGGAGCAGCATAAATTCCGCTCTTCGGTTAGTAACAGAGCGATTTTGAGCCGTGTCGGCTCCCCTAGCGCCTTATACACTTTGACCGCTTGCCTAACTTCCGCGTTATCCTCCACCATCGTCCACACACCTTTGCCGTAGTTGTTATTTCCATGGATGTCGAAATAAAGATATCATACCTTTTTTCGAATGTAAAGCCCTGATAGGAGAGCTTGGCTACTCCATAATGTCCGTAACCGCGCCTTTCGAGGCCGACGATACTAATCGAGCATACTTGGCTAGTACTCCGGAAGTCACTTTATAGGGAGGCTGTATCCAAGTCTTCGCCCTTTCAGCAAGCACTTCCTCTGACACCTCTAGCGTTATTTGTTGCGTCTCGCTGTCGATGGAGACGATATCTCCGTTTTGCAGCAGCGCAATTGGACCGCCTACTTGTGCTTCAGGAGATACATGACCCACTACAAAACCATGCGAGCCGCCTGAGAATCTGCCGTCCGTCATAAGAGCTACCTCACCGCCAAGACCTTTACCTACGATGAGAGCAGTTACCGACAGCATCTCCGGCATGCCTGGACCGCCCTTCGGGCCGCAATATCGGATGACCAATACATCTCCTTTGTGGATCTGATCCTTTAGAATAGCCTCGGTAGCAGCTTCCTCGCTGTCGAATACTTTGGCCGGTCCGACAAACCGAAGCTTCTTCATTCCCGACATCTTGGCCACTGCCCCTTCTGGAGCGAGATTGCCTCGCAGCACAACTAAAGGTCCATTGGGCTTCAGCGGCTGATCTATCGGACGAATAATGACCTGATCGTCTTGCAGCGGCGAGGCATCTGCTAGATTTTCAGCTAACGTTTTACCGGTGACCGTCAAGCAATCCCCATGCAGCAGACCATCCGCGAGCAATTGCTTCATTACACCTGGAATACCGCCTATATMGTTCAAATCCTGCATAACATATTTGCCGCTTGGCTTCAAATCCGCCAAATGCGGTACACGCAGACGTATTCGTTCAAAATCATCCAATGTTAAATCCACGCCAACCGAGTGCGCAATCGCAAGCAGGTGCAAGATTGCATTCGTTGAGCCGCCTAACGCCATGACAACCGTGATCGCATTCTCGAACGCTTTTTTCGTCATAATATCTTTGGGGTATATGTCCTGTTCCAACAACGACAGAACCTGTCTGCCAGCTACTGCACATTCCGCTGCTTTGTCAGGCGAGACCGCTGGCGTGGACGAAGAACCAGGAAGGCTCATGCCCATAGCTTCCGCGGCTGCCGCCATCGTATTAGCGGTATACATGCCTCCGCAGGCTCCCGGACCCGGGCAAGCATTGCACTCCACTTTATGAAGCTGTTCATCCGAAAGATTACCTTCATGATATTGGCCAACCGCTTCGAAAGCCGTAACGATATCGATGTTCTTTCCGTCAAGCTTGCCTGGTTGGATCGTTCCTCCATATACGTATACAGAAGGGATATTCATGCGTCCGATCGCCATCAAACAGGCAGGCGTATTCTTATCGCAGCCTCCGATTGCCACAAGTCCGTCGAATCTCTCCGCTCCAGCCACGATCTCAATGGAATCGGCGATTGCTTCCCGGCTTGGCAGAGAGAACAACATCCCCCCATGCCCCATCGATATGCCGTCCGATACCGTGATCGTGTTGAAAATAAGCGGAGCGCCGCCGTTACTTCGCGCCCCTTGCTTAGCATGCAAGGCTAATTGATCGATGTGCATGTTGCATGGCGTTACCTCGCTCCACGTACTCGCTACGCCAATCATCGGCTTCTTAAAATCTTCATCGGTGAAACCGACAGCACGCAGCATTGCTCTGTTCGGTACTCGATTGACACCTTCGCTAATCACTTTACTGCGAATACGCAAATCTTTTGAATTTTCCATCCTACTCACTCCTCTGTCGTTTCTTATAACAATTCATATAGTTCCTTCATCGGGCGGATAAAATTTTGTTTCATCAGCACTTCCGCTTGTTTGCTATCCTTCAAGTCCAAAGCATGTATAATCGACTCATGCTCTTYGACAGAAGCCTGAGTCGCAGTGACTGACTTCTTGAGGAACACATACTTAAACCGCCGAATGTGTATCTGAAGCGAAGCGCTGAATGAAGCGATATAAGGATTGTCCGATAGCTCCACAATCAAATTATGAAACTGTTCATCTGCTTCCATCGCTTGATAAGCTTGGTTGTTTTTGATCGCGTTAGCAAACTCAACATTAATTGTGCGTAATTGCTCGATCTGCTCGTGAGCAATGGTTTGCGCGGTTGCTTCTGCTGCCAACGATTGTAGAGCGGCCATTGTCGAATACATCTTAAATATATCTTCCTTCTCAATAGCCGTGACTTTGGTTTCTTTGCCGGGGTGCGTGGATACGAGCCCCTGTACTTCAAGCAATTGGAATGCCTCTCGAATCGGAGTACGGCTGACGCCTAGCGTTTCTGCTAATTCCGCGTCAATCAGTTTCTCACCAGGCTGAAGCGTTCCATCGATTATCCATCTTTGAATTTGCGAAAAGGCTCTTTCCTTTGCTGACATTCGTACGGGCGAGATATAATTTTTAGGTACAGGCATCCCTATCATCCTTGCTTCATTATTTTCTTATATGCAATATATCGCATACTTGTGC